>NZ_JBQSXT010000007.1:0-138949 GCF_052378605.1 Halomonas sp. AOP27-A1-41 | reverse complement strand
AATAAAAATACGGTGGCGTTACACACTGGCATCCTGTCTTAAGTAATACCAGCGTTGTTATAGCGGCTGAACGACGATCTGATTTTTTAACAGCCATTATTCCTGTGATCTGCTGTCCTGAAAAAAGAAGCGTATGGCCCATTGAATGAGCAAACGTAATAAGTTGTTCGGACACTATAAAACAGCGTTACAAGGTGCGACAATTAGGCGCACCTTGTGAGTCGGCGCTGCGTTGCAGCAGTTTATTAGCGTGCTTATCATGGTGCCACGCTCTCCCCCCATATCTGTCAGGATCACGCTGTCATGAAACCACAAAACGTCCTTGCACCTCGGCTCTCAGCTCGCCGGGTCGCTTGGTTGTTGATTGCTCTCTGTGCTGTTGTCTTTCCTTCCCTCTCTTATGCCGCTGCTGGCCCACTGAATTTAACGCTCTCTCTTGCCGGTATTACGTGTGTGGGTATCTTTGTACTCGCCTATGCTCTGGTAATGTCTGAAGAACTTCTCCACATGCGTAAATCCAAGCCAGTTCTGGTAGCGGCGGGGCTTATTTGGGCCATTGTGGCATGGGTGTATGTGCAGGCCGGTATGCCTGAAGAGGCTGAAATCGCCTTTCGGGAAACGTTGCTCGAATACACCGAACTATTGCTGTTTTTGCTGGTGGCGATGACCTATATCAACGCCATGGAAGAGCGGCGTATATTTGACGCATTACGTGCCTGGTTGGTGCGTAAAGGGTTTAGCTACCGCAGCCTTTTTTGGATTACCGGTTTTCTCGCATTTGGTATTTCTGCGATAGCCAATAACATGACCACGGCTATGCTGATGTGCGCGGTAATCCTGAAAGTGGCTGAAGGTGATAACAAGTTTATTAGCCTGTGCTGCGTTAACGTGGTGGTGGCCTCCAATGCTGGCGGCGCATTTAGCCCATTTGGGGATATCACTACGCTGATGGTTTGGCAGGCAGGACAAGTGCCGTTTAGCGGCTTCTTTGTACTGTTATTACCCGCTATCGTTAACTTTATGGTGCCTGCGGTCATCATGAACTTCTTTATTGTTAACCGCCAACCGGCAGCGCTTACTGAAAACGTCTGGCTCAAGCGGGGCGCACGCCGGATCATTGCGCTGTTTTTGCTGACCGTTGCCATCTCCGTACTCTGCCACTCGGTTCTACACCTGCCGCCTGCAATGGGCATGATGTTTGGTTTAGGACTACTGCAGTTCTTTGGATACTACCTGCGGCGCAGCCTGCCGCGTTCGCTAGAGCGTAAGCGGGTACGTTATTCACGCCGCGGCGACTGGAAGAAGCTGGAGCAGTTAGGCAGCGTGGTGCCGTTTGATATCTTTAGCCGTATCGCACGTTCTGAGTGGGATACGCTGCTGTTCTTCTACGGCGTCGTACTGTGTGTGGGCGGGCTTGGCTTTATGGGGTATTTAAGCCTGCTGTCTGAAACGCTCTACGGCAGTTGGAATCCCATCTGGGCTAACGTTGTGTTAGGGCTGATTTCAGCCGTGGTGGATAACATTCCGGTCATGTTTGCCGTGCTTTCCATGGCGCCCGATATGTCTGAAGGCAACTGGCTGCTGATTACGCTTACCGCTGGTGTTGGGGGAAGCCTGCTCGCCATGGGGTCAGCGGCTGGCGTTGCCTTGATGGGCCAGGCACGGGGTATTTATACTTTTATGGTTCACTTGCGCTGGGTGCCGGCTATTTTTCTGGGTTATGCCGCAAGTGTAGCGACACACTTATTTATCAACGCCTCCATGTTCTAGCGGTTAGGTGTTAATCTTTAGGGGTTAACACGGTATTGATAGAACACTAAAAAACGCCTCTTACCATTTTTGGTAAGGGGCGTTTTAGATGGTAAATACGTTTAACAACAGCTAATGGATACTTTTAAACTTACAGGTCGTGACCGGTAATCACCTGGCAAATATCGGCAAAGCTGCTCGCGACGGGAACCACCGTACTAACTTGCTTACCCACGGTGTTTTGAATATCGGTGGCTGATATTAAGCCACGAATGGTCAGTGCGTTATGGTCGTCGTACTGAGTGATCAACAGGTGCTGTTCAGTCACGTCTTCCATGACCAAGACAAGGTCTTCAATCGTCAGCGCCGAGAGCTGTTCCAGCGTCATCGCACTGAGTTTATCCCAGGAGGTCATGATCATATCCGCGGTTATTTCGTCGCGGTCAAGATTGCGCTGCTGCATGGCCAGGTTAATACGGCGTGTGCCGATCAGTTCTTTGGCGGTAAGAATACCGATGCAGTGCTCATTTTTGTCGGTTACAAACAGAAGCCGCACACCGCTATAACGCATTTTGAGATGTGCCTCATCAACAGGCGTGTCGGCGGCGACTGAATGAGGTTTCAGCGTTTGAAAGTCGGTAAGTACATCCAGCGCTGAACTTTCAGTCGTTAACCGCTTGGCACTCGGCGATTTAAGGCGGGGAGCGGCGCTGAATTTAATTAACGTTTTAGGTGCAAAAGCCACTTGATTCATCAGGGAACCTCCATTTTTATTTGGCCAACTGCTTACTGCCAATCAGCCTGGTACCCTCAGAGTCACAGTTAATTCTTATCGGAACCTTAAGGCTTGAAAACTAGCCTTGGCCGCTGTGGCGATTAAGCGTGACCTGTACGCGCAAACCGCCCCCTGGCGCATCATCAAATACCAGGCTGCCCGCATGCTGCGCCACTATCCGTTCCACAATGGATAATCCCAATCCTGACCCAGCGCCGGGGCCTGCGCGGTGAAAGCGCTCTGTAACGGCCTTGCGGGCTGATAAAGGAATTCCCGGGCCCTGATCATCCACTACTAAAATAATGGCGCTCAATTCCGCCTTAAGCTGAACGTGGATAGTTCCTTGAGGGGGAGAGTGCTGAATGGCGTTGCCCACCAGGTTTTGTGCGAGTGCTCCCAAGGTGCCGGGGACTTCGTTTAACGCCCACTGGCCCTGTTCATCGGCCTCTAGCTGCAGCGTTTGCTGCTGTTGCTGGGCGAGGGGAAGTAGCTTGGCCAGCGCGTCACGTACCTCAAACAGTGCATCAACAGGGCGTAATGGCAGGCTTGTTTCATCCGGGTCAAGCCTTGCCAGCGTTAACAGCTGGCTGACCAAGTGCGTCGAACGGGCAACGCCTTGGCGTAAATAATGAAGCGACTCCTCACGGTCCTGTGGGCTTTCTGCGGCCAAGGCGTTTTGGGCATGAAGGTCGAGTACGGCAAGCGGCGTACGCAGTTCATGGGCGGCATCGGCGATAAAACGTTTTTCGCGCTCGCGTAAACGCTGGATGCGCATCAACAGGCGATTGAGTGCACCGGAAATCGTCGCCAGCTCATACGGCAGAGGCGCAAGCTTAAGGGGTTGAAGATTATGTGGGTCTCGGTTGCGGATTTGCTCTGCCATTCTCGACAGCGGTGAAAGCCCCCAGCCGATGCTCCACCACAATAAAGACGTTAAGACGATTAACCCCATAAATTCGGGCAGCAGCGTACGCAGCGCTACCCGCCTGACCAAACGTAAGCGGATATCGTCACGCTCACCCACAATGACCCTGCGCCCCTCGGCAAGCGAAAGCGTATAGGTTTGCCACGTTTGCCCCTGGTACTGTTGCCGGGTGTAGCCACTTTGCGATACGGCAAGCGGCGCTAATGGTGCATCGGTTGAGCGCAGCAGTAGTTTATCGCCTTCCCACAGTTGAAAGACGAGCGCCTCAGGATTGCGCTGCTTGGTTTGCAGCGTATTTTCTACGCTTTGCAGAAGTGCCTGCTGATACGCGGGCGGAATAGGCGCCTGCATGAGCTCACCCAAAAGATGCGCGTGACGGGCAAGGCTTGCATCGTGCAACTGCTGAATTTCGTGCGTGGCGTAACGGTAGCTAACCACGCTAATGACCATAATACTGAGTAGAAACAGCAGCAGTGTGAGCCCTAAGGTTCGCCGGCGGATAGAGTTCACTGTTCGCCTCCCGGCGGCGCTTTATCCATCACATAGCCAATGCCGCGTACAGTACGAATCACCTCAGGGAACAGCTTGCGCCGTAAATGATGAATATGAACTTCAATGGCGTTGCTCTCGACATCCTCATCCCAGCCATAAATCAGGCTGGTCAGTGTATCGCGGGTAAAGACCCTGCCCGGGTGGCCCATAAATTCCTGCAACAGGGTAAATTCGCGCCGTGAAAGGGTAATGACGTTATCCTGATAGCTGACGCTTAGGGTAAGCGGTTCCAGGCGGATACCGCGACACTCCAGGTAATTATCCAATTGCCCCTGGCTACGCCTTAGCAGTGCCCGTAAACGGGCCTTGAGCTCTTCCACTTCAAAGGGCTTGACCAGGTAATCATCGGCCCCAGCATCCAGCCCCGCTATGCGGTCGTTGATACCGTCGCGGGCGGTGAGTACCAATATCGGAATTTGGCTGCCTTGGCGGCGTACTGCCTTGATAATGTGGAGGCCATCCAAACCCGGCAAGCCCAAATCGAGAATAACAGCATCAAACGGCTCAGCCTCTTTTAGTGCCATAAGGGCGCTATTGCCGTTATCCAGGTGATCAACCGTATAGTGTTCCGGCTTGAGCGCCAGGCGAATGCCCGAAGACAAGCTGGCGTCGTCCTCAACCAGCAGTATGCGCATGGTGTTAGTCACTCCTGTAGCAACGACCCGGTAAGAAGTAACAAAAGGTAGCATCGTTAGGGGGAGTCAGTCAGGATTAACATCAACGAAAGCAACACAGTGGCGCCCTGATTACTAATAAAGCCGACGGTCGATAGTGCATTGAAAAACACATCGCTTACCGCTTCAAGCCCATGATGAAGCACGAGAACTTCTCTATTCAAAAGGTAATATTAAGCCTGCTTTTTAATTTTTCTTCTATACTGTGAACGCGGGATTGAGGAATGCTTCTTTTATTCATGGAGGAAACGTTATGAAAATTTTGCTGTGGATTATCATCTTTATTTTTGCCGTCGGCCTTCTTACCCTTACGGGCGTCTTTAAGCTGATCTTCTAAACGTAGGCCTTTAAATCACCGTTTAGACCCTTTTGTTATTGCATCACCCGATAGGTGGCTCTCATCTATCGCCCTCTGGCTATCTGTGAAAAAAAAGATATTATCTCCTGGTATATTTTCCTGGAACACGGTTATCGATACAGGATTAAACGCCGCTATTATGGCGATAAATGCCAAGGGGGCAGGGTGAATTTCAAATGTATGCTGGGCGGGATAGTTGCGTTAGGAGTGCTATCGAGCGCCGCGCTTGCTGATGCGGAGGCCGAGGATGCAGCGCTTGCCGAGCGCCTTGCGCCAGTTGGCAAGCTCTGCCTGCAAGGGCAAACATGCCAACGTGTGGTGGCCCAGCCTGAACCTGATGCTTCCTTGCCAGAGGAGCCTGAATCGGAAAATATTGCCGCCCAATATGATGGTGAAGCGCTGTATGCCAGTGCAGGCTGTGGCGCTTGCCATACGGCAGGCATTGCGGGCGCTCCGGCAACGGGCGATAACGCCGCCTGGACCGCACGGCTTGCTCAAGGCACCGACACGCTTTACGCCAACGCCATTAAGGGGATTGGCGCGATGCCGCCCAAGGGCGGCCGGTTTAATTTCAGCGATGATGAGATCAAGGCAGCGGTCGACTACATGATCGAAGAGGTCGAATAACCTATCCACAAGCGGTTCCGGTGATCCACTTGTGGATAGTTTGGTCTGATCGTTACCCCAACAGAGAGCGCAGCCCGGCAATTGCATCCTTGCCGCGCGCCTGCTTCTTGTCCGGGTCCTCTTTATCCGCTCGACCTTCCCACTCCAGGTCTTCCCCGGGCAGTTCATCCAGAAAACGGCTGGGCTGGCAATCCATCAGCTCACCGTAGGCTTTGCGCTGGCGGGCAAGCGTGAGCGTGAGCGTACGCCGCGCCCGGGTAATACCCACGTAGGCCAGGCGGCGCTCCTCTTCCACGGTGCCCATTTCAATGGCATTGCGGTGGGGCAGCAGATCCTCTTCAAGGCCCAGCAGGTAGACATGCGGGAACTCAAGCCCTTTTGAAGCGTGCATGGTGAGCAGCTGTACGCGGTCTGAGTCATCCTCTTCGGCCTGCTGCTCCAGGATATCGCGCAGCACCAGCCGGGAAATTGCCGCCTCCACGCTATCGGTTTCAGTCGTCTCTGAGGCGGTATCCTCTTCCGGGTCACGGTTAAGCGACTTTTCCAACTGGTCGATCAATATCCACACGTTGGCCATACGCCGTTCAGCAATAGTGGGCGCACTGGCGTTCTGATAAAGCCACGCTTCGTAATCCATATCACGTAGCATGTCGCGGATAGCGGCAATTGCATCGCCCTGATCCATGCGTTTGCGCACACCGTCGATAAAGTGGGTGAACCGGCTTAACCGCTCGACAGCGCGGGTGGGTAGCGTCTGTTCCAGGCCCATTTCATGACACGCTGCAAACAGGGAAATCGTCCGCTCGGTGGCATAGTTAGCCAGTTTCTCAAGCGTGCCTGGCCCAATCTCACGACGCGGTACGTTTACTATCCGTAAAAAGGCGTTATCGTCGGCAGGGTTGATGAGTAGGCGCAGATAGGCCATGGCGTCCTTGATCTCATTACGCGAGAAAAACGACGTGCCGCCGGACAGCTTGTAGGGAATTTGGTAATGCTGAAGCTTGAGCTCTAAAAGCCGTGCCTGAAAGTTGCCGCGATAAAGGACGGCAAAGTCGCGCCATTCAGCCTTTTCCTTGATACGCCGAGTCAGCATTTCGCTGGCCACCCGCTCAGACTCCGCCTCTTCATGGCGATTCACGATCACTCGAATCGGGGCGCCGTCGCCCATATCCGACCACAAGGTTTTATCGTAGACGTGCGGGTTATTGGCAATCAGCGTGTTGGCCGCGCGTAGAATTGTCCCGGTCGAACGGTAGTTCTGCTCCAGCTTGATCACCTTCAGGCGCGGGAAGTCTTCGCCCAGCGTGATCAGGTTCTCGGGGCGCGCACCACGCCAAGCGTAGATTGACTGATCGTCGTCGCCCACCACGGTAAAGGTCGAGCGCTCGGCCATTAAAAGCTTCACCAGCAAATACTGGGACACGTTGGTGTCCTGGTACTCATCCACCAACATGTAGTGAATCTTGCGCCGCCAACGCGCCAGTGCCTCGGCATCGTTTTTCAAGAGCACGACGGGCAGCAGGATCAGGTCATCAAAATCTACCGCGTTGTAGGCTTTTAGATGACGGTTATAGGCTTCATAGACCCGAGCAGCAAAGTGTTCATCGTCATCGGCGGCAAAGGAAAGCGCGTCGCTGGGCAGCACCAGGTCGTTTTTCCAGGTGGATATTTTGCTCTGCACGGCATTGATCTGCTCGGCGTCGACCTGGGCGTCCTTGTTCATCAGGTCACGCAGCAGCGCCTTGGCATCTTCCGGGTCGAACAGCGAAAACCCCGGCTTGTACCCCAGCGTCTTCAGCTCGCCACGAATAATATTAAGCCCCAGGGTGTGAAAGGTGGAGACGGTAAGGCCATGACCCTCCTTGCCTTTCAACATTTGCCCTACGCGCTCTTTCATCTCGCGGGCGGCTTTGTTGGTGAACGTGACCGCCGCAATCCGGCGCGCACTCATTCCACATTCCTGAACCAGATACGCAATCTTGGTGGTGATAACGCTGGTTTTGCCGGAACCCGCGCCCGCTAATACCAGGCAGGGGCCATCAATGTAGCGCACGGCTTCCTGCTGACGCGGGTTAAGGCCTTTAATGCGGCTAAGAATGGATTGCGGGGGCGAGGGCGTCATTAGGCACGTTATCCTTGGCGGTTTTTCATCTACAATCAGGCGTTTCTACGCGCATAACATGGATAGGCAGGTGGTGATGTTTGAAGTAGCGCTGTTTGAGCCGCGTATGGCACCCAATACGGGTAATATCATGCGCCTGGTAGCCAACAATGGCTGTCGTTTACATTTAATCGAGCCGCTGGGCTTTGATCTTGAAGAAAAAAAGCTGCGCCGTGCTGGGCTTGATTACCGCGACCTGGCGAATGTGACGCGTCATGCTGATTTTGCTGCGTTTCAAAACGCCATGCCGGGGCGACGTATCTGGGCGATTACCACCAAGGGTACACGGCCCCACAGCGAGGCAGACTTTGCGGCTGGCGATGTACTGCTGTTTGGTTCTGAAACGGCTGGTCTCTCTGCCGAGGTGCATCAGGCGCTGCCAGACGCCCAAAAGCTACGCATTCCCATGCAGCCCAATAATCGTAGCCTAAACCTTTCCAACGCGGTGGCTATTGTGAGCTATGAAGCGTGGCGCCAGCAAGGTTTTGCTGGCGCACTTGCTACTTAGCTAGGCGGCAATACCATAGCGGTCTCGATAAGCGCGCACGGCTTCTGCATAGGCGAGCATTTCGCCACCAGCATGCTCTTCAAGGTAAGTAAGCACTTGCTCAAGCGTGACGATGCTCACCACCGGCATGCCATACTCGGCCTGGACTTCCTGGATGGCGCTCTGCTCGCCCTGGCCGCGCTCCTGGCGATCCAGGGCAATGATTACGCCGCCTGCCCGGGAACCGCTTTGCTCAATCAGGCTCATGACTTCGCGGATGGCCGTACCGGCGGTAATCACATCATCAATGATCAGGATATCGCCCGCCAGTGGCGCACCCACAATGTTGCCGCCTTCGCCGTGGGTTTTGGCTTCCTTACGATTAAACGCGTAGGGCATGTCCTGGTCATGATGATCCGCCAGTGCCGCAGCGGTCACTGCCGCCAGTGGAATGCCTTTGTACGCTGGGCCAAACAGCACATCGGCTTTCAAGTCGCTGTCGACAATGGCCTGGGCATAAAAACGGCCTAACTTGGCCAGCGCGCGGCCGGTCTGGAATAGCCCAGCGTTAAAAAAGTAAGGGCTTACTCGCCCAGATTTAAGCGTAAACTCACCAAACTTGAGAACGCCCTGCTCAATGGCAAAGGCGATGAATTCGCGCTGATAGGGTTGTAGAGTGGTAGCCACGGCGTTCCTCATTAGGCGGTGGGTGCATGTCAGCCTGAAGGCAACAATAAAACGCAGGTAAATAGCAAGAAATGGTTGGTCTCTTTACCCAAACGTCTAAACGTCGGGTATCATACAGCAGCGACGCAAAAGGGACGATTTATGAAAATTGCCAGCATCAATGTTAATGGTATACGTGATGCCGTCGACCGTGGCTTCCTGGACTGGCTGGCTCAGCAGGACGCCGATGTGGTCTGCGTGCAGAACATCAAGGCAAAAAGTTTTGAATTAGGTGACCATATTCTTTATCCGGAAGGCTATGAAGGCTATTTCCTGGATGCAGAAGAAGATGGGTTCTCCGGTGTTGGGCTTTACTGCCGCAAAATTCCCAAGGCGATCATGTATGGCCTGGGTTTTCCGCAGTGCGATCATGAAGGGCGCTTTCTGCAGGCGGATTATGACCGCTTCAGCATTGCTACCTTTTTGATGCCCGATGGCAGCGACCAGAAAGCCAAACAGGCGTTTATGGAGCAGTACCAGGAGTACCTGACGAAGATGTCGCGCAAACGTCGCGAATACATCATCTGTGGTACCTGGAATGTGGCCCATAAAACGGTCGATTTGGCCAATTGGTCGGATAATCAGCTCACCTCCGGTTTCCGCCCCGAAGAGCGCGCCTGGATGGATCAGGTGCTTGGCCCAACAGGGTTTATCGACACCTTCCGCGAAATCAATCGCGATGCTGGCGAATACACCTGGTGGCCGAAGCTTGACCAGGAAGTGCCACGCAGCCGTCAGGAAGGCTGGCGGATCGACTATCAGTTAGTCGGCCCCAACTTCCGTCGTCACGTGGTCGACGCATGGATCGATAAAGAGGCAACTTTCTCCGAGTACGCCCCGCTAATTGTCGAGTACGATCTCGCCCTTTAAGCATCTTTCCCGCGTCGTCGTTAACCAATGAGCCGACCATGGTCGGCTCATTGCGTTGGCGATTAAACGGTCTAACCGCGAATACCCAGCGCCTCACTCTGATACTCAATTAGCTCAGAGCCCGCCTTTTCGGCCAGGTCCAGCATGGCGTTTAGCTCCGTGCGGTTAAACGCGCCTGCTTCAGCCGTGCCCTGTACTTCAATCAGCTCGCCGCTTTCGGTCATCACCACGTTCAAATCGGTATCAGCCTTGCTGTCCTCGGGGTAGTCAAGGTCCAGCACCGGCGTGCCTTTATAGATACCCACTGAAATCGCGCTGACCAACTGTTTGAAAGGATCGCTTTTAATCTTCTTCTCACGCTGCAGATAACGAATGGCATCCACTAGCGCGACACAGCCACCCGTAATTGACGCCGTACGCGTGCCGCCGTCTGCCTGAATGACATCGCAGTCCACGGTGATCGTGAATTCGCCCATCTTTTTCAGGTCGACCGCTGCCCGCAGGCTCCGGCCAATCAAGCGCTGAATTTCCAGCGTGCGGCCACCCTGTTTGCCACGTGTCGCCTCACGCCCACTGCGTGAGTGGGTCGCACGGGGCAGCATGCCGTATTCCGCGGTGATCCAGCCCTGGTTTTTGCCGCGCAGCCAGCGCGGTACGCCCATTTCTACGCTGGCATTACACAGCACTTTGGTATCGCCAAACTCAACCAGTACAGAGCCTTCCGCATGACGGGTATAGTCGCGGGTCAGGCGGATCTCACGCAACTGGTTGGCCTCGCGACCACTGGGGCGAACAACTTCAGGACGCATAGCACCTCACAAAAAGCACTTCACAATAAGCGCGTAACTAGGAAAAGCCTACTATTGTACACGTCTTCACGTTCAAGCCTGCCCTTATCGGGTAGACTGAGGAAAACGCGTTCTCAAAGGATAATCATCATGACCACTTTACGTCGCGTACACAGCATGACCGCTTTTGCCCGTATTGAGGAGGCTGCTTCCTGGGGCACGCTGCACGTCGAAATTCGCTCGGTGAACCAGCGTTACCTGGAGCCGCATTTTCGCCTACACGAAAGCCTGCGCGATCTCGAACCGATACTCCGTGAAATCCTGCGAACCCGCCTGGCACGAGGCAAAGTAGAGTGCAGCATACGCTTTGAAAGCTCAGAAGCCGTACAGGCCCCTACGGTAAATACCGCACGCCTGGCCGCGATTTCTGATGCGCTTACGACGATCCAGCAGCACGTGCCCAGCGCCGTACCGCCCACCACGCTTGAGCTTTTAAACCAGCCTGGCGTGATGGAAACCCAACACCTGGATCAGTCTGCCATCAAAGCAGCTGCCAAAACGTTGTTTGAGCAAGCGCTGGAGGAACTCATCGATGCCCGAGCCCGTGAAGGCGACAAACTCGCCGAAATGATCAGCACACGCCTTACCGCGGTAAGCGAACAGGTCGCTACGGTCAAAAGCCTGTTACCCCAGCTATTAGAGCGCCAACGTGCTCAACTGCTGGAGCGCCTGGAGATAGCCAAAACGGAACTCGACCCCCAGCGCCTGGAAGCTGAGCTGGTACTGGTGGCCCAAAAAGCCGATGTAGACGAAGAGCTCGACCGCCTCACGGCCCATGTCGAAGAAGTCAGCTGCCAGCTCACTCAAACAGGCCCTAAAGGCCGCCGCCTGGATTTTCTGATGCAGGAGCTAAACCGCGAAGCCAACACGCTTTCATCCAAATCCATTGTGGCCGAAAGCACCCGCTGTGCGGTAGAGCTTAAAGTGCTGATTGAGCAGATGCGGGAGCAGATTCAGAATATTGAGTGATGTCGACGTAACAATATGACCAAGCTCTAATTTTTAGTCATTAGTAATAAGAGTGTTTACCATCTACAGTTGCAATAATTGTTAAGCCACTAGGAAACTAGTTTTCCGTACTATTTGTTGCATCCATTAGCTTCTTTGGTTTTAAAAAGCTAACGTATTTAAAGAGAATGCCGTGAGAGGGAACTTGGCCTTTCGTGATAATAGCGTCGCTAGTGCGCTAGTCCCTGACACGTGGCGGCTTTTCGGGCCACTCTGAAAGGGCGATTTCGCCCTCGATAGCATCTATCACCACCTCGAATTCCTGCGGGCAGTGTTTCACGCCACACTCCCAGACAACGATGACGCGCCATCCTTGAGCCTCTAGTTCGGCCTGTTTACGCGCATCTCTGCGTACAGTCTCGGCGAGCTTGTTCTGCCAGAACTCCTTTTGGCTGGCGGGCGTTGTCGCATAGAAGCAGCCTTCATGGCGGTGCCAAAAGCAGCCGTTCACAAAAAGAGCGACCTGATAAACAGGAATCACAAGGTCTGGTTTACCGGGCAAGTGTTTCGCATGGGCGTCAAAAGAGATATGTCGCTTCTCTAGCTCCGCCTGAACGAACCGCTCCGGGACAGTATTTTTGCCCTTGATAGAAGCCATCATTTTTGACCGAGTGGAACGATCAACAATGTCCGCCATATGGATGCCTGCAAATAAGCGCTATAAAAAGATGGCTTCCTGGTCTCCGTTTGGTGGCAAGCGAGCGTTACGGCACCAGGGATATCTCAAGCTGTTTTTGGTCTTCTTTCGCCTTGATAGACTCAATTTTTCGGGCAGCAAGAATTCGCGATTTCATTAGCTTTGCCACGGCTTCAAACACCGGAACAACCACCGAGTTACCAAACTGCCGGTAGGCTTGGGTGTCGGATACCGGGATGACGAAGTTGCTCTCACCCAGCTTATCAAAGCCCATTAATCGAGCGCACTCTTGGGGCGTCAGCCTTCTTGGCCGGTGCGTGAGGTTGTGTTCACTATAGAAGTCCAGGGCGTCATCGAATCCACGGTCTACCAAAATCTCCGAGCCATCCTTGTGATAGCGGGCTGACAAGGTGCGGGCCACGTCGTGGGAGCGGGTCAAACCAAAGCCGAATCCGTTACCCTTTTCGCGGTGCTTCTGCGCGTACTTATAAAGGTACTCCCACAGTTTAGGCGTCAGGATGTACTTGTCATCGACGTCCTTATCCAGGAGTTCGCCAAAAGAGGGGCGCTCCTTCGGATACATATTGACGATGTCTTTTAGAGTGAAGCCGTCATGAACATCAAGGTCTCGACGAAAGCCCACAAGCACAATCCGCTCGCGATGCTGAGGAAGGAAGTGTTTGGCATCGATAACCTTGGGATCCTGGCCTTTGGGAGCGTTAACATCCGCGACTTCATAACCCAGCTCATCCAGCGTCTCACAGATCACACGGAAGGTTTTACCCTTGTCGTGGCTCTTGAGGTTTTTGACGTTTTCAAGCAGAAAAGCCGCCGGCCGCTTGGCGGCCAGAATTCGCGCAACGTCAAAAAACAGTGTTCCCTGGGCATCGCATTCAAACCCGTGTTTGAGGCCAAGAGAGTTCTTTTTTGAAACGCCTGCCAGAGAAAACGGCTGGCACGGAAAGCCTGCCAGTAATACGTCATGATCAGGAATCTGCTGATCAATGTGTTTATAGGCGGTATCTTCGTCAATCTCGAGGTTCGAGCTCAGCGTGACTTCGCGGATATCTTCGTTGAAGCGATGCGTCAGCGGATCGCAGAAATGATTCGCTTTATAAGTACGTACGGCGTACTTGTTCCACTCAGACGTAAACACACATTCGCCACCAATGGCTTCAAACCCTTTTCTTATTCCCCCGATACCGGCGAACAGGTCAATGAACCGAAAAGACGGCTTGAGATCATTGGGTTTAGGCGTTGGCAGCATGGACACCATGCGCTGGTAGGCGGCACGGGTAACTTTGGGTTCAGCCTTTCCTTTGGCCCAGCGATTAATGGTTTCTCGGCACCAGCTCCCCTTATCAACCTCGGCAAGTGCTTCTGCGATGGCTCTTTGATCGTAAATTTCCAACAGCTTGTTCAAAAGAGCTCTGTCATCAAGCCTCTCATAAGGCGATAGAGAAGTACCTGCTGGTTGAGGGGCCGCGTCTGAGTCAGCAGCGTTATCAATATCGAAAAGGAGAGTCATGAGGTTCTCTGGGTCAAATGTGTGACGATCTGCCACGATTGTAGACCCATCATTCGGTATTGGCGAGGCCTTACTGCTGAATACGGCTGTTCTTTAACATCTGATCACTGGCCGGGCGATCCACATGGCCTGTGGCAGCAAGATGAATGTTTTTGGCAATTTCTTCGACGGGATCGTCCAGCGTTCCCAGAAACTGAAACTCGGAAGGGGTAACGTAGCGCGCTTTTTGCTCATCTTTTCCGGTGAAAGATTGTTCCGCCCCCGTTGCCGATGAGCGTCTTTTCATTATCTCGCGCAAGGTCGTTTCATCCAATAACTTTGCCAATAGTACGACGTTCTTGCGATCCCCGATTCGGTTGAGCAGGTAGCCCGTGCCCAGGTTTTTGTTCCAGATCGGCTTCACCATAATCATGTGCAGCGTCTTGATACCTCGTTGGGCCAGTGCCAGCATGACCATTAGTTGGCCGTTATTAATCCCAAAAGAGAGATTCTCATCAGGGCCAGTAACACGCGGGAACTTGTGCTTAACTTCCAGCTGTATGAAGGTGTTATCCGGCAGCCGTGCAAGGCTGTCGATATCCCACACGCCATCGAAAAAAGGCTGTATTGCACAGTTTTTGAACAAGCGATGGAGCACGACTCGCTTGAAAAGATCATCGCTATATTGGCTGGAAATACCCGCCCAGAACGCTTGTTGGGAGCGGTGTTCATCAATGACCGATGCCGCAGGAATCCTGAATTGAGGCACTGTTTGTCGGCGGTTCTTCAGCATAAAGGACTGAATGGGAATATGTGTTTCGCCGTTCCACTCCTTGATAAAGAAGTCTCGGGCTGACTCGTTGTAATAACAATCAAACAGAAAACCGTCATGACTTCCTTTGGGCGCAAGAAGCCTGCGCAGCACTGCTGCTGACGTACACTCTTCTGAGTGATCCCACACCCACCAGGCATTCACAAACGTTTTACGCGCCGAATGGCGCTGGGTTTTTATCGTCAGTGTGCGAACCAGCGAGATCGGCAATACGTCAATCCCTTGCCCGGTAAGCTTGCTGAGATACTCGTTAAACACTGACTCAATGACCAGGCCTTCCAGCATCCGGCTCTTATCGGAACGAACGAGAATTTCCTTTAGCTGCTCGATGTTATCAAGCGGAATATCCTGAAGGGGCCCAAACGGGGTCAGCAAGCTCATTGCCTATCATCCTGCACTACGCATGGAGGTTTGATATTGGCTGGGCAAGGGATAATTAGCAAGTGTTGACGTTGGGGCGAAGAGGACTTGGCAGTAGGGGCAAGCTCGCAGGATAACGGGTGGCGAGGCCCACGACAGCACAGAAGCCCAAGCATTAATTAAAGATTTGCCGTGCGGTGATGGCAAGTTCAACGCCACCAACCGCACCGAGCTGGTTGGGCGGCTTTGATAATGATCATTGAGCGGTGATAGTGATTCATGGGGCCGCGAGATTCACGTGCAATGCGGGGACTACTTGGCGTTGGGAGTCTAAATGAATCCGCTTGGACGTTATTTTGAAACAGGCCCGGTCAGGGCCGAGCCTGTTTGAATCAGCCAGATTCGGGGTATTGCTTTCGAATACGCTGCTTTAGCGCTTCACGCTGGAGCTCTATTTCCTCTTCCAGGTTACCGCTATACAGCATGGAGGTTTCCATGTTCTTGTATTTCCCCTCCCGTGCGGCGCTAGCCCAATTGTAGGAACCCACGCATAACACATGCTTGTCAGCCATGACGAGCTTGCTGTGGACCTGATTGACGACATTCACCGTTATCTTTTCCGCAGCAAGCATTTCACAGCACCGCTCGAAGCTCGCCGTTTTTTCCTCATCGGGCCTGTTGGCGCGGGTAGTGTTGAAATGATGGTCGGTATAGATCATTACCCCGACACCTCGATCTGCCGTTTGCTGAAACGCCGCCAGCAACCCTGTCTGTTCCAGACGGTCCAACGATAGCCAGGGCGATACCACGGTGATCTGATGCTGTACGCGTTCAAGCAAATCCTTGATGAGCTGATCATGGGCTTCTGAGTCGTTGATCAGCCGCGGTGTCTGGCACAGCGCCAGCAGGTCGGGGCGCGCCACGCTTGCTGTGAATGCTAGCTCATTATCCTCGTGACTGAAGAGATAACGGCCCAGCAGGTGCCGTGGTGTGCCGCGAGCCGCCGTGCCGATAACGTCCATGTCGCCAAAGACGAGAAAGCTATCCTTCGCGCGTGACACCGCTACGTTTAAAATCGAGGGGTCATTGTCGATGAAGCTGCCATCGTCATGGCGCGAATATACCGCTGAAAATAGCACGACAGGGCGCTCTGCCCCCTGGAGGGCGTGTACTGTGCCCACTGTCATTTCTGCGTCGCCATCGCCGACCCTGATGTCCCGTGCCAAGCACTCCTGCTTGATCAGATTGGCTTGGGCCTTGAAGGGCGTGACGACACCGATGATCTGTTCCAGCGGCTTGCCATGCGTGGCCTCCAGGCGTTCGCGCTGATCGGCCAACCATTCGGCTATCGTGATAGCTTCGAGGCGATTGATGCGGCTCCCCGAAGGCGGCGTCTCCGCTCGGCCATCGACATGCACGTAACCAAAGGGGGGCAGCTTGGTATCAGTGGCGGGCTTGTTACGTAACGGCTGCAGCAAGCCTTGATAACAGAGGTCGTTGCAGTAGGCGATGATCTCATTAAGGCAGCGCCGATGCTCGCGCAGGAACATGCCCGGCTCGGCTTGTTCAAGGTAGTGGTAGCGGCTGGCGTGTTGGGCAATCCGCATCACGCTGCCGTCCACCACCGAGCGGCCGCCTTCGCGCAGTTTTTCGTACTCATTGACGGTGGTAAGCAGCCCCTGATGGGATAAATTGCCCACATCGACCGTTAGCGACTGGGTGGCGACCGGCTTGATCTGGTGGACATCGCCAATCGCCAGCACGCGTTTGGTCAGCGCCATGGAAGCGCCTGCCACATCCGGCGCGACCTGACCCGCTTCGTCGATGATCAAGAGATCAATTTCATTTATCAGGTAATCAGGCCGAAACTGCCCGGGGCCTTCGAACACCTTGTGGATCATGTACGACGGCAGCGAGTGCAGCGTCGAGACGATGCAGGGGGTCAGCATCATGCGCCGACGCCAGCGCGGGCGTACGGTAGCCAGCCCCTGTTTCTCTTTGCCCTTGGCCGTCTGCTCGGCCAGCTCGTCAGCGCGTTCGGCGCATGCTTCCAGCCAGCGCGCTTCCCAGTAATGCACCGCCAGTTGAAAGAGATTGAAGCGAAGCGTGGTATCCAGCGCCTGATCGAAGGCGTCGAACGTCGCCGGCAGCGGTTTGCCGACGTGTTCGCTAAAGGCCGCCTCCAGTGCCGCTGTGGCCTGCTCGATCGCCTGCATGGTTTGTCGGCATTCGGCAACGAAGGCCTGCTTCTCGTCCAGCGCGGCGCGCTGCTGATCGAGCCTTGCCTTCAGCGCATTCTCGGGAGCCTCTGCCGATGGCGACTGCTCGATCAGGCGCTGCCCTCCACCGCTCAGGTGCTCGCTGATGAATAGCTCACGCCGTATGCGCCGCTTTTTGGCCACCGGCGGCAGCACGGCAAGCAGGGAAAGCCACATGGGCTCGTCGGCACAAAAGTGCTGCCAACGCTTGAGATCCGCCTCAAAGGTGTCGAACTCGCCTTGCAGTTCGATGATCGCCGCCTGCTCGCGCTCAAGCGCCTGATCGGGCGCATCGCCCAGTTGCTCGGCAAGCTGTGCCTGAAGCGTTGCCCGCCCCGACCAGCGTTGGTGAAAATCATCAAGCTGGGCTTGGCGCTCTGTCAGTCGCTGATGAAGCCGCTTGCGAACGGCGTCCACGCCGGTGAGGCTGTCATCGTCGAAGGCTTCCCGGGCGTGCTGGACAAACACCATTTCGGCACGCTCGAGATACTCCGGCGATTCGACCTCGCGATAAAACGACGGGGTCTGGTAATGCTTCGACGCTTCGCCTTCCTTGCTGCGCGCGCAGTAATAGCCGCCGTAGCTGGTGATCTCGGGTAGCCAGCGCCCACCGAAGGTGTCCTGCGTTTCCTCGAAATCCTTGGCAAAGGCTTCGAGCACATTGGTTACGGCCTGGTTATTGGTCGAAGCCGCGACGATCAATGGCGGCTCGGCCTCATCGAGCGCCGCTTTCACCCAGAGCGAGGCGACGGCCGAGAGCACGAACGTGGTCTTGCCCGTACCTGGCGGGCCGTTGACCGCGAGTACCTCGCCGTTTTCCATCACCATGACCTGCGCCAGCGCATCGCGCTGGGCAATGGCCAGCGGGTACTGTGAATTGGCGTGCCCCAATCTGTGGGACATGCCGGGCAGCGGCTCGATACAGGGCTGATACGACCCGATGCGTGACAGCGCGTAGCTTTCCAGCAGCGGCAACGCTTGATCGGTGGTGGACAGCCAGTCATAAAGCTTGATGATGTGGGTCGCCGCACCCAGCTGATCGTCGACTTTGGTGATGCGCGCCTCGTTGGCGCTTACGAACACGTCCTTCAGCAATTCCTTCGGGCACAGCGTGTCGAATAGCTTCTGCGAAAGCTCGTAGTACGGTTGCCAGTGCTCGCCGTGCACCTCGAGCGTTTGATCCTCAAGCAGCGCCATTGCCTCGCTTTCCGACCAGACTTGCGGTTCGCTCTTGCTCAGGAAGCGGTCCTGCTCGGCGACATCATTCAGCGTGAAGCGGTCATCGGCCTGGGGCGCCAGCAGATCGCGGGGGATCACCGGCGGCTCGGCGGGAATCAAGCGGCCGTCGCGGGCTACCCATAACCCGCAGATCAGCGGCGTGATGATCGCGGGGTAGAGCGCGTGTTTTTCCACGCCGTGCTCCTGCAACCCCTTGTACACCGCCGGGCGTAGCGCTACCCGCACCAGTTGGGTAGCATCTTTTTCCCCCTCGAACAGTCGCTGGAGTACCGGGTGGTTTGAGGGCAGGCAGCCATTGCGATAAACCGTTCGCTCAAGGTACTCGGTCTGCCCCAGCGCCTTTTGGGTCAGCGAGCCTTTCCCGCTTTCGGCATCCGCCAGCGAGTTTCGCCAGTAGCGCAGCCACTGTTTGGTCATGGGCTGAGTGGTCTCTGCTAGGCTCATGCCGTTGCCTTCTTCCTTGTGCGTTTTACAGGCGCTTTCGCTGCCCTCTCGGCTTTGATGCGCTCGAGCAGCGCCTCGGCGCTGTTGTCGCCGCTGATCAGCTCCGGGTGGTCCTCCCGCCACTGTGCGGTCAACTCGCCGCGAAAGGCCTTGGCGAGGATGGACTGGGTTAGCTGGTTGACGTGTTCCAGGGCGCTATTGACCTGACGCTCGACATTGTCGGCGTAGGTAAAGAGCTGATCGACTCGTCGAATAGCCACTGCCATTTCGTCAGGCTCTGGTAGGGCTAACACTACATTTTTAATGTTTTGAAGATTTAGCCCTGGCTTTCCTCCTCCGTAGGCTGCTTTTAGTAGCTGATATCGACCAGCATTTGGAGCTTTTAGTACCAGTTCTACAAAGCATGAAACTGAGGGATCTTTTAGACGAATGAGACTAACGTGCTGACTTACAAAAGCATTATCTATAGATTCTTTTACTCGTGCGCATTTGGTTACATTTGCACCAGTAATCGTTAATAGCAGGTCGCTCTCCTGAACCTTAGTTCGTTGTCCTTCTATATTATTTGGGAGGCTAACGTAACAAGGGTCAGAAACATCGAGTTCATCTGTGTTTATATCTTGAGAACGAATAAATAGTGCACCTTCATTAGAGTAATATTTTGCCCAACCGCGTGATCCGCTTGTAACAAATTCGCTCAATTCATCCAGCTTAATGGAGACCCAGTCGCTGGGTACAGAATATGTATCGGCTATTTCTATATCTTGATTAGTTGACCGCCACTCCTCCGTCAGCCGCCCACTCACCGCCGCCGCGAGTATGGATTGGCGAAAGCGTTTGAGTATCTCGGGAATGCGCTCGAGGCGGGCTTTGGTGTTGTCCACCTGCCCCAGCAGGGTGTCGAGCTTGTCGGCGATGACCTTTTGTTCGGCGAGGGGGGCTATCGGAATTTCAATCTCACCAAAATGAGATGGTTTTAAATTATTAATATTTGCGCCAGCAGAAAGAGTTGACACCCGACTTCTGTAATCTAGCGAATGAGTGAACCAAGATAGGTATGATGAGTCACAATGCTTTAAAGGTCTAAGAGCCCCACAAAAAGCACCAAAGCTTCCTTCAAATCTATCGTTTATTTGGGCTGCCTTCCCTACAACAGCTTTACTACCGCTAGACATAGCCACGATTATGTCGCCATAAAGCAACTTTTGGTGTGGCTTAACCAAGTCTTTCGGAATGTATTTCAATTCAGTAGCGACTATTTTTCCTGCCTGAATATTGTTCGCTCTTAAAATTGGCAATAAGTCAGAACTTGGCTCGTCGGAAGCCTGCGCTTTTTTATACGTAATTCCACGAATTACTTCTACCATGTCACCCAAAACTGACAGCGACCACTCTGAAGGAACAGAATTTGTAATCATTCACTATCACCCATAATTCCCTTCGCCAACAACCGGTGCCCGTCAGCCTCTTCCTCGCCCCCCAACTCCCGCATCAGCCCGTCCAGCTCGCCCACCGCCTGCACCAGTTCGCTCATGGCTTCCCCGGCCAGCACTTCCGGCGCGGGCAGATCGGCGGCATCCACGCTGTCCTTATCCTTGAGCCAACTGATATCCAGCGAGTCGTTTTTGGTGTCGCGAATCCACTCGCGGCTGAAGCAGCGCCAGCGGGATTTGGCGAGGCGGTCATCGCTGACTCCCTGGTTTTCCTCCGTCGCCTGCGTATCAACGGCGATCTCGTCGGCGTTGAACGACCACTCGCCTTCCTGGCGGGGGCTTCGGCCGTTGGGGTCGTCGCCATACACGGCCTCGAACGGGGTCAGATGCTGCTTACCAAAGGGCGTGCGCTTGCCGAAGCTCGGCATGTTGGTGCGCAGGTCATACACCCAGACGTTGTCGGTGCAGCCGGTGTCCTGGTGTTTATCCGCCGCGCTGCCTTTAGTAAAAAAGAGCACGTTGGTTTTTACGCCCTGGGCGTAGAAGATACCGGTGGGCAGGCGCAGGATGGTGTGCAGGTTGCACTTGTCCATCAGGTCGCGGCGCACCTCAGTGCCCACGCCCGCTTCGAATAGCACATTATCCGGTAGTACTACGGCTGCACGGCCGCCGGGTTTGAGATTGCGGTAAATATGCTGCAAAAACGCCAGCTGCTTGTTGCTGGTTTTATACGTCAGGTCATCACGGTTGATGCTGGCCTCGCCCCCTTTGGCGGTACCAAAGGGTGGGTTGGCGAGAATGATATCGGCTTTAGCCAAGGACTGACCGGCATCGCCCAGGGCATTACCTAGATGCACCACGCCTTCGTTATCGCCTTCCATGCCGTGGAGCAGACAATTCATCAGCGCCAAGCGGCGGGTGCCTGGAACCAGCTCGACGCCGGTAAAGGCTTCGTGTTTCTGGAATGACTGCTGCCGGGCCTCAAGATCGAACAGATCGTCGGTCTGCTCCTTGATATAGCGGTCTGCGGCGATCAGAAAGCCCGCCGTACCCGCCGCTGGGTCCTGAACGGTTTCCCCGGCTTGTGGCTTCAGACAGCGCACCATCGTGTCGATCAGCTGGCGCGGGGTAAAGTACTGGCCGGCGCCGGATTTAGTTTCGCTGGCGTTCTTTTCTAAAAGCCCTTCGTAGAGATCGCCCAGACCGTCTTGCTGAGCGCTAAACCAATCGATTTGATCAAGTGCTACGACCATCTGTCTTAAGTGACGCGGCTCTCTGAGGCGAGTTTGTGCATCGGCATAAACAGCTGTGATTAATGGATCGTTATGTATTTGCTTGCCTTGACTGTCTTTGCCCGTCGATAAAGCGAATAGAATTCGCTTATACGTCTCGATCAGGTTCTGGCCATCTTTGCTGTTCAGGTCTGTCCAGCGGCAGCTTTCCGGCAACGGGTGTTTTTTCAGCGTGCCCGCCTCGGTGTTCTCGTGAACCATCTTGATAAACAGCAGTAGCACCAGCTCGGTCACGTAGTCGGAGTAGTTGATGCCGTCATCGCGCAGTACGTCACACAGATTCCAGAGTTTTTGAACGATGTCGTTGTGGGTCATGAGGTTCCTAGGACGATAAAAATCGATTGAAGCGCTGACTTATATAGAAAAGGCCGAAATCTTTGCACGTTACTGTACACATGTTAAGAAAAGCCGGTTTTCTATACATGTGGCGGCTTGTCATAAAAAGCGGTACGTCGAAAAAATGCTAAAAACGATAGAGCACCGTCACGCACTTTTGGGCGGCCACATCGCCTCATTGAATTCTTCCAGCACGCTATCCAACTGGTCATCAAGCACCTTATCAAGCTGTTTGGCGCCGCCGGGCAGGGCGGGGAGCTGGTTGACCGTCTCGCGGTCGAGAATCACTTCATGTATTAGCTGTTTGGCTAGGCGCTCCAACCATTTCCTCTGCACGGGTGTCCAGGCGTGCTGGCTATAGATACGCTCCATGGCCGTATACACACGCTGTTCGAACGGGACCAACGCCTCGCCTAATGCGGCCCGCCGAATATGGCCGATGATACTGGCCGCGATGTCCTGATTGGTTTGGTTACGCACCGCGGTTTGCAGGTTGGCTTCGGAGTAGCCGTGGTTATCCAGCAGCAAACGCACTTGCTTGAGCTCTTCGCGGGTCAGATCACGAGGTTGATTGACGATGGTTGCCAATGCCGCCGAGTCGTTAAGGTTCTCGCGAATGAAGGCTTCAAAGCTTTCCAAGTAATCTTCCGGGCGCTTGTGCACGCCGTAGCTTTGCGTGCGTTCGCGAATCTCATCTTCGTGCTCGGAGATCAACGGCATGCGCTCGCTGCCCATCAGCGCTTTCACATCTGCCAACTGATTAACCAGCCCTGAATGTTGCTGGACAAATTCAGCCGCTTTTTTCGGCCCCAGCTCAAACAGGTGCTTATGCAGTGACTTGGGTGGCACTTCCCACAGCGCTTCTAACTCATCGAGCTTCTGGCGTACCGCTGGTTTGTGCTCGGCAGTGTTCTCTGCTTTACGCAGTACCCGCATCAGCTTCTGGCTGAGCTGGCTAAGTACCACGTGAGCCTGGCTCTCATCTGGTTGCTCACCAGGCGAATTCAACGCCTGCTCAAGCCGGTCCGGGTCCGTCAGTTCATGGGTTAGCTGCTCAAACGTCACGTTGGGATCTTTGACCAGCGGCTTCATAGTGCTGACGTCTGCCAGCGCGGCGTAAATATCCACAGGATCGTAAATGCGAAACACGGTTTTGCCAATCTCATCGCAGCGCCGCGTAGCACGACCGATCATCTGCTCGTAAAGAATGCGCGATTTCACCCGGCGCATGAATACCAGATGGCAGATTTTGGGCACGTCGATACCGGTCGTCAGCAGGTCGACGGTGATCGCGATGTTGGGGTAGCGTTCGTTTTTGTACTGGCGAATCAGTTGCCCGACCTTGTCGCTCTTGCCGGTAATCTTCTCAACGGCGGCTTGCGAATAGTCGTGGTCGTAAAGAGCCTTGAATGCCGTATCCAACTGGCGCTTAACTATGTCGGCATGGCGGTCGGAGGCGCAGAAGATCAGCGTTTTCTCGTCACCGAAGGGGTCCAGCTCTTTGGCCAGTTGCTCGCAGATAACCCGATTAAAGTCGTCGTTGATGACGCGTCGGTTGAAGGCCTCGACCTCAAAGTTCAGCTCATCGTCCAGCTCGGCGCTTTCAAGCTCACCGGTTTGTGTATTAACGACGTGAACGGTTTCACCCTTCTCGAAGGTGATGCCTTGCTGGGTGAGCAGGGTTTCATAGCGAACGGGCGGCTCGTGGTCGATCAGCCAGTCATCGGCAACCGCCTCACGGTAAGAATACGTATACACCGGCTTGCCAAAGATCTCGCTGGTGTGTCGGGCGGGCGTTGCCGTGAGGGCGATCTTCACTGCATCGAAGTATTCGAGCACCCGCCGATAGCTTGAGAGGTACTGGCGCGCGTCACGTGTCGCCAGCTCGCCTTCGGTCATTTCCTGGTCCAGCGTGTAGCCACGGTGGGCTTCGTCGATGATGATGCAATCGAACTGATCCACCGGCGGCGGTGCATCACTGGCGAAGACGCGTTTGACCATCGCCTGTACCGTGGCGACCTGAACGCGGGTTTCGGCCTCTGCTGCCATATCGCCAAGTTCGGCGACGTTGTAGATGGTCGAGAGCGTCTGGTTCTGCTCGAGTCTTGCTTCATCGAAAGCCCCCAAGGCTTGCTCGCCGAGCGCCGTGCGGTCGACTAGAAACAGAATCCGCTTGAAGCGCTCCGCCTTGAGGAACCGATACATCAGGCCGATGATCGTGCGTGTTTTTCCGGTCCCGGTGGCCATGGCCAGCAGTGCCTGTCGTCCGCCCTGAGAGAGACGCCTTTCCGTCGCCGCGATGGCCTTTTGCTGATAGTCGCGCAGCCCAAGGTAGCCAAACGGTTCCTGCGCCAGCTGCTGCTCGGCCTCAGCCTGGCTGCGCTTGAGTTTATCTACAAGCCCCTTGGGCGAATGAAACGTCTGGAGGGCTCGCTTGAGATGGCTAGGCTCGCGAACATCTCGAAACCAGGTACCGGATTGTTCGAGCTGCTGAGGAATGTAGGGGCGACCATTGCAAGAGTAGACGAAGGGTATCTTGTAGTGCCCCTCGGCGTCATCGGCCCAGGCAACCGTCCGGCCCGCCAGTTCCCAAGCGCCGGTCAACGGTGGGGTGGTCGTTATGCCGCGGCTGTAACGTTCCGCCTGGCTGATCTTACCAGCGACGTTGATGTTTTCTTTTTTGGCTTCCACCACTGCCAGCGGCGTTAGGCCATGGAACAGCACATAATCGGCCTTTTCATTGCCTTTGGTCGGCCATTCGGCAATGGCGCGATTGATGCCTTTTTCGGGCCGGACGCCTTTTTTGTAGGTCAGCATCTGCGTGTCGGCTTCCCAACCCGCCTCCACTAACTGTTGATCGATCAGAATGCGGGTCAACTCTTCATTGAGCACGATCTGCTGGCTGGCGGCCTGAGTCTGTTGAGCGACCTGCACGCGCTGCGAAGACACTTTTGATGCATCCTGCTGCAATAACTGCTGCTGCAGCGTTTGGATCTTCTGCTCGTAAGCCTTCTGTTGGGCCGCTAGGGCCTGCTCGTGATCCTTTGCTTCCTGTGCCTTCTGGCGGGATTCTTCATCCATTGCGAGCGCCAGTTCTTCATACTCGGCTCGCTCCCGGGCGATCAATTCATTGAATTGCTGGCTGGATTCAAGCTGTACGTTGGCTTCTTGCAGTTCGCCTTTGAGCTTTTCGATATCGGTGTGCAGTGTCTGGAGCTGACGGCTGGGGTCGATGGGGGGAATAAAAGGCCCCGCCTTGAACTGGACGCCTGCCTGGCTGAACGATTGGTGAAACCAGATTGCTAAAGCTCGGGCGACCTTTAACCCCTCCATGGCTTCCCGGTGCTGTGTTCTGAACTGATGCGTGGCTTTATTACCCTCAATGCGTAGGGTGTGAAACAGCTCACGCACGACCGGCTCAAAATGTAGCGTTTTGTCGAGACGAAGAAGAAGATCCAACTGGGAGGTTTGCTCATCGAATTCGACACCCGATTGCGCGGCGATGTGCTGGGCGATAGCCTCACCGAACTGGCGCAGCTTGATCAGGGTGGTGTTGGGGTCGTTGGAAAAAGCATGCTCAGCGGCGCTGGCAAGTTCGACAAACAGTGCATCGTGTTCTGCTAAAAAGCCAAAATTGGTGGAAGGATGGGGTGATGTCATTAAATTTACTCTCCACGTTTTTGTAATATGGCTTTGTCGCTACTGCAGAATCAAAAGTTATACTAATCAAATAGAGAATGCTTGGCTAAGCCTACTTTTGATTTTGGCGCTATGTGGTGACAGCGGTGTTTGGCGTACTTTTACTACTAATTCACTCGTTCTCGATGTCTGTTACTGAAGCTGTTCAATGGCGCGCGCTCGTTCGCGTTCCAGCTCACGTTTGAGCTCCTCCTCGGAGGGAAGGTACGGCAGATACTTTGCCGCAAACAGCTGCTTCTGGTCAGCGAGTACTGAGTACTTCACCACGGCTTCGCTTTTTTCACTGCATAGCACCAAGCCGATGGTGGGGTTGTCATCGCTCCCTTTGCGCTGTTCATCATATAGGCGCACGTAGGTATCCATCTGGCCGATATCCTGATGCTTTAGCTTGCCGAGCTTCAGGTCTACCAGTAAAAAGCACTTCAGTTTGAAGTTGTAGAACACCAGGTCGATGTAGAAATCTTCATCGTCAAAGCGGATGCGCTGCTGGCGCTCTACGAAGGCAAAGCCTTTGCCCAGCTCTAGTAAAAATTGCTGCAGGTTGCTGATGATGGCCTGCTCTAGCTGGCTTTCCTGGTAGGTTTTATCCTGCAGGTTAAGGAAGTCCAGAATGTAAGGGTCGCGCAGGTAGTCCTTGGCGGTTTCCGCCAGCGGCTGGGTGTTGTCTTTTGCTTCCTGTTCTACCAGCGCCTTATCCTGACTGGCTAGCAGACGCTCGTAGTAGAGGGTGCTAATCTGGCGCTCTAAAGCTCTCGCGCTCCAGCTTTGGTTGATGGTCTCTTGCAAATACCAGTCGCGGGCTTGAGAATTTTCCACCCGTAACAGGGTGCGGTAGTGGGTCCAGCTCAATTCGGTACGCACTGCGTTCCGTTTTGGATAGTTTTGATAAAACTGGCGCATATTACGTAGGTTGCGCACATCAAAGCCCTTGCCCAGCCGCTCGGTAAGCTGTTGCGAGAGCTGCTGTAGCTGCTGCTTACCGTATTCCGCACGGCTGTTGCCTTGCTGCTCATGCTCGATAATCAAGCGGCCTATTTCCCAGTAGCTTTGCACCATGGCTGTGTTGACGGCTTGGCGCACCTGTCCGCGTGCTTGTTCTATCTGCTGGGTAATTGCGCTAATAAGGTCGCTAAAGGCTGCTGGGTTCTGCTCAGTCATAGGCTTAACCTCAGGCGTAATAAAAGATGGCAACTAGGCCAGCCTCAACAATAGCAATTTTACCTGTGAAAATATAAGCGTAAGCCTCCGCTAAACTGACCGCTTGAAGAAGACATGAGCCGTCAAGCATTAGCCGATATGTAGATAAGCACCCATCAATTTCCTTGAACAATCCAAAGAAAACTATTCGCTCCTCATTCTTTAGCTTAGGTTTTAAGCTAAAGGTAATTTGTTAAGGAGTATTTTATGTCGGACTCATCCGTTAACTCAGTTCGCCGCGTTACCGCCCAGCACCCGGCACACCGCGATGATATTGGTGATCTGGTCACTCGGCGGCCGCTGCCTGGGCCTAGTCTTGATCAGTTGGATCCTTTTCTGTTTTTGAATCATCACGGCCCGCAGGTGTATCCGGCCAATAATCAAGGCTTGCCGTTTGGTCCACACCCGCACCGGGGCTTTGAAACGGTAACGTTTATTCTGGAAGGCTCGCTTGCTCATGCCGATAGCGCCAAGCACCAGAGCGTGATTCATAAAGGCGGCGTGCAGTGGATGACGGCGGGTAGCGGTATTGTGCATGCGGAAATCTCGCCCGCTGAGTTTTTGCGTGATGGTGGCCCGCTGGAAATCCTTCAACTTTGGATCAATCTGCCTGCGCGTTTGAAAATGAGCGAACCGCGCTATATGGGCCTTCAACAGGATTCAATCCCGGCAATTGCGCTACCAGGTGGCGGCGAAATGAACTTGATCGCCGGGGAGTGGGGCGATACGAGCGGCCCTATCGAGACGTTAACCAATGTGTTTATGTCGACGCTTAAGCTGTCTGCCGGTTCGCGCGAGCAGTTGCCCGTTGCCGCTGGGCGGCAGGTGTTTCTGTATGTGGTGAGTGGCGACGTGACGGTGAGTGGTGAATCCACCAAACCCCATCAACTGGTTGAACTGGACCGGGAGGGCGATAGCATTGTGATTGAAGCCGCAAGCGACGCTCAGCTGCTGTTTGGCCATGGCGATGTCATTGATGAGCCGGTTTACTCGCACGGGCCGTTTGTGATGAATACTCGGGAAGAAATTGTGCAGGCGGTCGAGGATTATCAGGCCGGTAAATTTGGCGGACTGAACGCCTAAATGCTTTATTCTTAAACCGGCTCGCCGCGATAGTAGTGCCACAGAAATAGCGACCCCACGCTGCGCCAGGGCGCCCAGTGTTCCGTAAGCTTTCGTGCCTGCTTGGGCGTGGGTTTGTCGTCTAAACCTTTTAAGCGGCCTAATGCCACGCGTAGGGCGAGGTCGTCGGCGGGGAAGATGTCGGGGCGTTTGAGTGAGAACATCAGGTAGATTTCCGCACTCCAGCGCCCAAAACCGCGCAGTTGAGTAATCGTGGCAATCACGTCTTCATCGCTTAGATGCTCAAGCCCGTCGGCACTGAAGGTGCCGGCAAGCTCTGCTTCGGCAAGCCCCTTGGCGTACTCGATTTTGCGCCACGAGAGCCCGGCATCACGCAGTGCCTGGCCCTGTGTGTCGAGGACGGCTTGGGCATGAAGCTCTGGTAGCAGGGTATTCACGCGACTCATAATCGCACGAGCCGCTTCCGTGGAAAGCTGCTGGCTGACGATGGTGGAGAAGAACGTCGCAAAGCCTTTATCACGCACACGTGGCGAGGGCGCCCCTACCAATGGAAGGGCACGGGCGATATCCGTGTCGGCCCTGGCGAGCGTTTTTAGGGCCTGTTCAATGGTGTCAGGGGTCATATACGCCTTACGGATGCAGAGTGTTAAAGGTGCTTTGTGGATTAAGCCTTTTAACGCAGGCCTGCTTCAAAGCGTAGTCTGTTAAAGTGAAACACTCGCCTGCTAATATTTCATTGAGCATATTTATACTTTCGTCTAATCCTGCGATCATCGCCCCACTATATGGCCGTTTGTTAAGCAGGCGTTTGGCGCGTCTGAGGAGAAAAAATGCAAGAGTCGCCCCAAGGGCTGGCGCGTAACCCGCGTTTGGCCGAATTCGCCTTGGCGCTAGGTGGGTTTGGTATTGGCACCAGTGAATTCGTCATAATGGGCCTGATGAACCGTGTCGCGAGCGACCTGGCGGTTAGCGTGCCGCAAGTTGGCTACGCGATCAGCAGCTACGCGTTAGGCGTTGTGGTCGGGGCTCCGTTGATTTCCGCATTGGCCGCGCGCGTGCCCAAGCGGGGGTTATTAATTGCGTTGATGCTGGTGTTTGCCATCGGCAATATTGCCAGTGCCATGGCGCCTGGGTTCTGGTCGTTCGTGGGGCTGCGCTTTGTGGCAGGTTTGCCGCATGGCGCCTACTTCGGCGTTGCGGCATTAGTCGCCGCGGGGGCGGTGCCGGTTGATCAACGTGCCCGGGCCATTTCCCGTGTCATGCTGGGCTTAACCACGGCCATTTTAATCGGCGCGCCGCTCGGTACCTGGGCGGGTAACCAGTTTGGCTGGCAAATCGCGTTTTCCGGGGTAGGCGTTATAGCGTTACTGACCGCGCTATTAATTCGCGGGTGGGTGCCGGTGCAGCCGTTTGATGCACTCGCAAGCCCGCTGCGTGAGCTGTCGGCACTGGCCAAGTCTCGCGTTCTGGTGACGATTGCCATTGCCTGTATCGGCTGTGGCGGTATGTTCTCTATTTTTAGTTATGTGATGCCCACTCTGACGCAACAGGCGGGCATGAGCGAGGCCTTGGGGCCGCTGGTACTAGTGATTTTCGGTGTGGGGTCGATTATTGGCAATCTGGTCGGCGGTCGCATGGCGGATAAGAACCTGATGAGGGCCATTCCAAAAATTCTGGTTTGGTGTGCCTTGATTCAAGGGCTTTATTACTTTGCTGCCAATAATGTATGGACAGGACTTCTGTGCGTTGGGCTTGTGGGTACCTGTATGGCCCTTGCCCCTTCGTTACAAACTCGCTTAATGGATGTGGCCGGGGATGCTCAAACCATGGCGGCCTCGCTTAACCATGCTGCGTTTAATGGCGCTAATGCATTAGGTGCCTGGCTTGCCGGGTTGGCAATTAGTGCGGGTTTGAACTGGTCGAGTACGGGGCTGGTGGGCACGGGCCTGGCGCTATGCGGGCTAGCGATTTTTGTGTGGGGGCGCTGGCTTGAGAAACGCACCGACAGCGTGGCTGTGGGGTTATAAAAGTGGCATAAATAGCCATTCATTCCTAGGGTATAAGGGTGCAACCCATAAGGAGGTGACTATGCATACTCAATTGATCAAGACATCGCGTGTTTTAACGTTGAGCGCTATTACCGCACTAACAATTGGTTTAGCTGGCTGCGGTACAACAACGGGTGAACGCTCCGCGAGTGGCGCTGGGGTAGGTGCCGCTGTGGGTGCGGGCGCTGCCGCTGCCACGGGTGGCAGTGTCACGGGCGGTGCCGCGCTAGGCGCAGGCGTTGGTGCCGCAACGGGCGCCCTGACCGATGAAGACGATATCAATCTAGACCGCGATTAAGCGTGAAAGCCCACTGCTCGTTCGTCATCGCTTATTTTTCTTAAGGGCCTGTTTCTCTTAAAGGATGATGTTCTTAAAGCACGGGTTTTAACGGCATAATCGGAAACCGCGCATGCCCATGTGAAAGTGATCGGCATGCGCGGCATTGTAATCAGGCCCCAATACGTTGCCAAATGTACGGCAAGCGCCATCCCGCGCTGCTCGCAAGAACTCTCCTGTTTCCCCTTCATCATCCCAGTGGTTGATCAGCGTTATACGTTGGCCGTTCTCAAACTGAAACCCGATAACATCCAGTGCTTCCGCCGTGGCATGCTCACTGCGCCGGTCGCTCTCACGATGGTAAATATTGCGGCAGGCAAAGCTGCCCACGTGATTTACCTGAGCCACGCGGCTTCCCATGATTGCTTGCGCCGCCGGCTGCAGTTCGTGACGCTCGTACATCACCCAGGCAAGCGCTAGCGGGCAGTAAGCCACAAAGCTTTGGTTAAAGCGCACGCTGCTGGCCTGCATACGTACAATATTGGTCAGTGGACAGTTTGCGGTGGGGGAGTAATCGGCAAGGGGGGTATAGCTCAGCTCGCTGTCTGGCACGGTATTCAGCGCGGCTAAACAGGCGTCTCTATTGTTGCTTAAGCGTTTGATTTTTAGCTGAGTAACGGGCGTTATCGGATCATCGATATGAAGAGGAGCCCACGGTGCCCAGTGACGAGGAGTGTCAATAATACCTTTTTGCACGGCCACACCAAGTGCAATAAGAGCCAATATAACCAGCGTGCTGCGCATCCAACCTCCTTGGGTACTTACGCAAACTCTACAGTCCGCGCAGAGGGTGTGCGATACTGCGCACCTTAAATAAGCGTGTTGCTTTGCTTGCTCCGCTAATGATCTTTTTGCTAGCTGTTTTCACTAACTATTTTTACTAACCGTTTTTTCGCTAACAAGGGAAGCGCTGTATGTCCCAAGGTACGCTTTTTATTGTTTCCGCCCCGTCGGGTGCAGGCAAAACCAGTCTGGTTCGCGAGTTGATTGAAAGCCTTGATGGCATTCAGGTCTCGGTATCGCATACTACCCGCGTTAAGCGTGACGGTGAGGTGGATAGCGTTAATTACCATTTCACCACGGTGGCTGACTTTGAAGCGATGATTAAGCGTGGCGACTTTTTTGAGTATGCCAAAGTCTTCGATAATTACTATGGTACGTCGCGCGAGGCGGTTCAAACGCTGTTGAAAGCGGGCCAGGATGTTATTCTGGAAATCGACTGGCAGGGCGCGCAGCAGGTACGCGAACAAATGCCTGAGGCGGTATCCATCTTTATTCTGCCCCCATCGCTTGGCGAACTGGAACACCGCTTGGCGAATCGCGGTACGGATGAACATGCAGTGATTGCACGGCGCATGCGTGATGCGGTTAGCGAGATGTCACACTTTAATGAGTACGACTACCTGGTCATTAACGATGACTTCACCACGGCGTTTCGGGAACTGCAGTCGCTGGTGATCAGTCGCCGCTTAACGCTTACCAAGGTGAGCGAGCGCCATGCGCCACTACTGGATGCGCTCTTGTCACAGGCGCCCAGCGTCGAGTAATCTATCAGGTTCTATCACTATTCTTTTTCGCTGGGCCGGTGGCGTTATCCAACAACATCGGCCCAGCGTCGTCATTACAGGAAGGCCCCATGGCTCGCGTAACCGTTGAAGATTGTCTGGAAAATGTCGAAAACCGCTTCAAGCTGGTGATGATTTCCACCCAGCGCGCCCGCCAATTGGCACGTGGCTCGCGTGATGCCCAGCTGGCTTGGGAAAACGATAAGCCTACCGTGATGGCATTGCGTGAAATTGCGGCAGGCCTCGTGGATCACACCGTACTCGACGAACCTGTTGAAGCGCCTGTTCGCGTGCGTCCCGCCATGGCGCCCAGCGCCCAAATCGACGACTAAGGCTGAAACGAGCAGGGGCGCGGTAAATGTTCACCATTGATGACCTGGCCGATCGACTCGGCGGCTATTTACCCTCAGATGAGATCCAGCAGGTCAAGCGCGCCTTTTATTACGCCGAGCAGGCCCATGATGGCCAGCGTCGGCGCTCGGGTGAGCCCTACGTTACCCATCCGCTTGCTGTGGCCAATATTCTGGCCAATATGCACATGGACCATCAAAGCCTGATGGCCGCCATGCTGCATGATGTCATTGAAGATACCGGTGTTTCCAAAAAGGCGTTGGCTGCCCAGTTCGGCGATCCGGTGGCGGAGCTTGTCGATGGCGTTTCCAAGCTGACCCAGATCACCTTTGAAGATAAAGCCGTTGCTCAGGCGGAAAACTTCCAGAAGATGGTATTGGCGATGTCGCGGGATATTCGCGTCATTATCGTCAAGCTAGCTGACCGCCTGCATAACATGCGTACGCTTGGTGCGCTCAGGCCGGATAAAAAGCGCCGTATTGCCCGAGAAACGCTGGAAATTTACGCCCGTATTGCCGGGCGGCTAGGCATCAATACGATCCGTATTGAGCTTGAAGATCTTTCGTTTCAAGCCATCCACCCCATGCGTTCAGAGCGTATCAAGCGAGCGGTCGCCAGCGCCCGGGGGAATCGGCGTAGCGCCATGCGTGAAATCCAGTCGTCACTGCAGCAAAGCCTGGATGAAGAGGTGTTGCAGGGCACGGTTATGGGGCGGCAAAAGCACCTGCTCTCGATCTATAAAAAGATGCGCGACCAGCGTAAACCGTTTGCTGAAATCATGGACGTATTCGGGTTTCGGATCATTACCGAGGATGTCGCCAACTGCTATCGTATCCTGGGCGTGGTGCATAACCTGTATAAGCCGGTGCCGGGGCGCTTTAAAGACTATATCGCCATCCCCAAGGCCAACGGCTATCAAAGTCTTCACACTACGCTGTTTGGGCCGCGCGGCATGCCGATTGAAGTGCAGATCCGCACCCGCGAAATGGAGGCCATGGCCAATAACGGTATTGCGGCTCACTGGCTCTATAAAGCGGGGCAGACCACGCATCCGATTGCTGAAGGCAGCCATGCGCGCGCCCGGGCATGGGTGAAAGGCCTATTGGAGATGCAGCGCCACGCCGGGAACTCATTGGAGTTTATCGAACACGTCAAAAACGATCTGTTCCCCGACGATATTTACGTGTTTACCCCAAAAGGCGACATCATGGAGCTGCCCCAAGGCGCCACGGTGATCGACTTTGCGTATAGCGTGCATACCGATATCGGCAATAACTGTATTGCTTGCCGAATTGATCGCCATTTGGCGCCGCTTTCAACACGCCTGGAAAGTGGCCAGACGCTGGAAATTATCACCGCGCCCGGCGCACGCCCCAACCTTGCCTGGCTTAGCTTTGTCTCGACGGCCAAGGCGCGCTCGGCTATTCGCCACGCGCTGAAGCATCAGCAGCAAACCGAAGCGATTACGCTTGGTCGGCGGCTCCTTAACAAGGCGCTGGCGCCGTTTGAAACCAGCCTGGAAGAGCTTGACGACAGCGTGCTTCAGCAAGCGTTAAAAGAGCTGGAAATAGCCTCACAGGATAGCCTTCTGGAGTCGCTGGGCCTGGGCAACCGTATGGCGCATGTGGTCGCCAGGCGCTTGATGGACGTCGCTCATGGTGATCATCCCGATTCCCGTTCAGGTACCTTTGATGGTGGCAAAGCCGTGCTGATAAGCGGCAGCGAGGGCATGGTGATTAACTTTGCTCGCTGTTGCCATCCGCTTCCTGGCGACCCGGTGCTGGGCCATCTTTCTATGGGTAAAGGACTGGTGGTGCATCGCGCCGAGTGCAGAAACCTGATAGAGCATAAAAACGATCCTGATAAGCTGTTTACGCTTGAGTGGTCTGACGCGATTGATGAAGACTTCCCGGTAGCATTGCGGATTGAAATTGAAAGCCGTCGAGGCCTCGTCGCGGAGCTTGCAGGGCTGGTGACCGATGCTGATGCCAATATCGAGCGAATTGGCATTGAAGAGCGTGATGCGCGCCTCTCTACGGTGAATCTCACGCTGTCGGTCAAAGGCCGCGTTCACCTTGCACGTATTATCAAACGCATTCGTAATTTGCCGAACGTCGGAAAAATTACCCGTATGACCAACTAAACCTATTAAAGCGGCCTGGCCGAATTGCCATCCGGCACCGGCCACGTATCGCTATTGCAGTCATTACCTATTTTTGAAAAAAACAGACCCCCTTTTAAACTTTATACAAACACGCTGGTTGGATAATTAACGCTTAATAATGACTGGTACTGAAGAACGACGAGTACTGAATAACTGAGGAGCGAAACACCGCATGAGCAATAAAGCCGTTATTAATACTGACAAAGCCCCCGCCGCGATTGGCCCTTACTCGCAGGCGATCAAAGCGGGTAATACGGTCTATCTCTCTGGTCAGATTCCGCTAGACCCAGCGACCATGGAGCTGGTGTCCGAGGACTTCGAAGCACAGGCGCGCCAGGTATTTACCAACCTGAAAGCCGTTTGCGAAGAAGCCGCAGGCTCGCTTGGCGATGTGGTGAAACTGAATTTGTACCTGGTCGACCTGGATAACTTCGCCATCGTTAACAAAGTAATGGAAGAGTTTTTCTCTACACCGTTTCCTGCCCGCGCCGCGGTGGGTGTTAAAGCGCTGCCTAAAGGCAGCCAGGTAGAAGCCGAAGCCGTAATGGTCATCGGTGACTAAACCGTTCACGACGTTTTTGCTATAAAAAAACACCGGCTGAGCGTTTAGCGCCCAGTCGGTGTTTGCGTATTGATTATCTCGTCTGCTATCGACTGCTTCGCTATCTGAAGTAACGCTTTTTTACCCGGAAGTTTTCAATCAGGCTTTCTGAGTCTCTAAAAAGCCGCCCTCTTTGAGTATCTGAGCGTAGCCTTCACGGTAGCTTGGGTAGCGAAACTGATAGCCGGTTCCAAGGATACGTTGGTTATTACAGCGCTTACTGGCCCGGCGGCGCAGCGGCGACTGCATGGTATCGGTTGATTCCACCTTCAGTTGCTTGCCTATCCAGGCCATCACGTTATGCATGGTGACCGGCTCGCAGTCGCTACCCAGGTAAAGTTCCGCCAGCGGTTGACCGCTTTCCTGGCTGCGAATTAAATGCGCCAGAATACCGGTGCAATCATCCCGGTGAATACGGTTGGAGTAGATAACCGGCGTAACCGCAGCGATGCGGCCTTCTGCTACCTGGTGAATCAAGCGGTCACGGCCAGGCCCGTAAATGCCTGAAAAACGTACCACAGTGCCGGGTAGCGAATGGTTAAGCAGTAGTTGCTCCGCTTCATACATCAGCATGCCAGAGAAGCTGGTGGGGCCGGTTGGGCTATCTTCGGTCACCTCCTCGCCTTCCTGCTGACCATATACGCTGGTAGAGGAGACAAAAAAGACCCGACGCGGTGGTTTTTTGTGCTGTTCCATCACGCTCAGTACGCGCTTTAGACCGTCCGGATAGGCGCTTTGGTAAGCGCTCTCTTCAAAGCGGTCAGCGCTTACGCTATAAATGATGTAGTCCGCTTGGGGGAGTGCAGATGCATTGGCCTCATCAAGATCATTAAGGTCAAGCGCCAGGGGTTCAATGCCGGTGTCTTCTAAAGCCGCTGTTTTACGACGTGCGCCAATGACGTGGTGCCCCTCATCAATCAACTGGCGTCCTAAGGTAATGCCGAGATCACCACAACCGATAATCAGTATCGTTAGCTTCACCTTGTCCACTCCTTTTGATAAATATTCCCTATTGGATACAAACTCGCTGCGAGATGTGACATCGTCATCAGGATTTCCTGTCCCTTTTCGTCCCGCTGACTGCCATGATATTCGTCATGAGCTGCTACGAGAGGATGCCCACTGGCGCCGTTATGACTTTAACAGAACTTCGCTACATCGTAACCCTTGCCCAGGAGCGCCACTTTGGTCGCGCGGCTGAACGCTGTCATGTGTCGCAGCCCACGCTTTCTGTGGCGGTGAAAAAACTGGAGGAGGAGCTTGATATACCGCTGTTTGAGCGCTCCAAATCCACGATTCAAGTAACCCCCCTTGGCGAGAAGATCATTGCTCAGGCTCAGCGCGTGCTGGAGCAAAGCCGGCTGATTTATGAAATGGCCAGCGCGGGTAAGGATCAGCTATCCAATCCACTACGCATTGGGGCTATTTACACGATTGGTCCCTACTTGTTTCCGCACCTGATTCCTGCGCTTGCCAATATTGCGCCGCAAATGCCGCTGTATATTGAAGAAGGTATGACCGGAACGTTACGTTCCAAGTTAAAAAATGGTGAGCTGGATGTCATTATTGTGGCACTACCGTTCACGGACACCGATATTGTGACCAAGCCCATTTACGAAGAGCAGTTTGAAGTCTTGATACCGGCAAATCACCGCTGGGTAGAGCGCGAGGCTATTCGTAAAGAGGAGCTGCTGGAAGAGCGCTTGCTGCTGTTGGGTGAAGGCCACTGCTTTAGAGACCAGATTCTTGAGGCGTGCCCGGCGATTAGCCAAAAGCTTAACAACCCGAATAACACCTTGATTGCCGAGGGTGGCTCGCTGGAAACCATTCGGCATATGGTGGCGTCACGGCTAGGCATTACCGTATTGCCGCAGTCAGCGTTAGGTACCGACCAGTATGAAAACGCGATGCTTGAGAGCCGACCCTTTGTGGATCCCGCCCCTTCACGGACGGTAGCGATCGCCTGGCGAGCCAGCTTTCCGCGCCCTAAAGCGATCGACGCCCTGGTGGATGCCATCAGCCAGTGCCAACAGCCCGCCCAAAAGGGTAAAGCGCGCTCATGAGCGATCTTAATGGCCCCGTCACTGCGCTTAAAGGCGTCGGTGAAGCGTTGGCGCTCAAGCTTTCGCGGTTGGGCATTGAACACGTAAGCGATCTGCTTTTTCACTTGCCGCTACGCTATCAGGATCGCACCCGCTTAACGCCAATCGGCCTGCTACGCGCCGGGCAGGAAGCGGTGGTAGAGGGTGAAGTGACCGCCTCTGATGTCGTAAAAGGGCGGCGGAGAAGCCTATTGGTACGCCTGCGCGATGGTAGCGGTATTCTAAGCCTGCGTTTTTTTCACTTTTCGCCTGCCCAACAGCAGCAGTTGCGCCCGGGCGTTTCGGTACGTGCGTTTGGTGAAGCGCGGGCTGGGGCCACCGGGCTTGAAATTTACCATCCCGAATATCGCTTGAATGCAGCGGGCGAAACGCCGGTCGATGAGTATTTCACCCCCATCTACCCCACCACCGAAGGCTTGAATCAAGCCCGCTTGCGCGCATTGACGCAGCAGGCGCTTGGCGTACTGGATAGCGCGCCCGAAGCGCTGCCGGATGTCATTCCTGACGTGCTGCGTCAGCGTTTTCACCTGCCGGGGCTGCACGCCTGCCTACATTTGCTGCATCAACCCCCGCCTGATGTGGACATCGAAAAGTTGACCAGCGGCCAGCATGCCGCCACGCGCCGTCTGGCGGTGGAAGAGCTTTTAGCGCATCAACTAAGTCTGCGTGAAGTGCGCCTGCGTATTCAGGCCGACGGCGCTCCTCAACTGTCTTCCGGGCGCAGCCTTCAGGCACGCTTTTTAGCCCAGTTGCCGTTTGCCTTAACGGGGGCCCAAAGGCGAGTGCTTGAGGAGATTGCGCTGGATTTAAGCCGCCCTGCCCCCATGCTGCGCCTGGTGCAAGGCGATGTGGGGTCGGGGAAAACCGTGGTGGCCGCCATGGCAGCGCTAGCGGCCCTGGCAGGCAATTGCCAAGCGGCGATAATGGCACCTACCGAAATCCTTGCTGAGCAGCACTACCGGGCGTTTAAGGCGTGGTTTGAGCCACTGGGTATTGAAGTCGCCTGGCTTGCGGGCAAGTTAAAGGGCAAAACCCGCCTGGATGCCAAGGCAGCCATCGCCGATGGTCGCGCACGTATGGTGGTCGGCACCCACGCGCTGTTCCAGGACGACGTTCATTTTCAGTGCCTGGGGCTGGCCATCATCGACGAGCAGCACCGCTTTGGGGTCCACCAACGCTTGGCTCTGCGTGAAAAAGGCGAAGCGGGTGGGTTAACGCCGCACCAACTGATCATGACCGCGACACCTATTCCCCGCACGCTGGCCATGAGCGCCTATGCGGACCTGGATGTCTCGGTGATTGACGAGCTACCGCCGGGGCGTACGCCGGTTAAAACGGTAGTGGTGTCTGACGAGCGCCGCCCGGAGGTTGTTGAGCGGATTCGCCGTGCCTGCAGCGATGGTCGCCAGGCCTATTGGGTGTGCACGCTGATTGATGAGTCCGAAGTGCTGCAGTGCCAGGCGGCGGAAGTCACCTGCCAGGAATTAACCGACGCGTTACCGGAGCTTGCCATTGGCTTGATCCACGGGCGAATGAAGGCCAGCGAGAAGGCCGACGTGATGGCTGCTTTTAAAGAGGGTGAACTGGATCTGTTGGTCGCCACCACGGTGATTGAAGTGGGGGTAGATGTACCGAATGCCAGCTTGATGATTATTGAAAACCCGGAACGCCTGGGGCTTTCTCAGCTTCACCAATTGCGTGGTCGCGTGGGCCGAGGGAGCACGGAAAGCTTTTGTGTACTGCTTTATCACCCGCCGCTCTCCAAAAGTTCTCGCCAGCGCCTAAGCGTCATGCGTGAGACCACTGATGGTTTCCGTATCGCTGAAAAAGATCTGGAAATCCGCGGCCCGGGCGAGGTGTTAGGCACCCGACAAACGGGCCTGGCACAGATGAAAATAGCCGACCTGGAACGCGATGCTGACCTGTTAGAGCGCGTCACCGCGTTAGCGTGCGAGCTGCAAAGCGAGCCGCAAATAACCGCCGTGCTGGTACGGCGGTGGTTGGGCGAGGCCGCAGGCCGCTACGGGCAGGTATAGCGGTCAGTAACGGTGCGTTTAAACGCTAGCGTTAGGGCGGGTAGCTTCCTCGATGAAGGCTGATGTGCGGGTCAAGCGATTCGCCGCCTCACCCAAAGGCGCTAGCTGTTCGGTGATGAGGCGTAGCTGGCTTTGAATAGGGCGATACATCACCACGGCTTGTTCGTCAGAGCTTGTCTTGCCGGACTCATCCAGCTGTGTGAGTAGCTCGCTGACGGGCTCATTGAGCGGGGCAACCAGCTGACGCTTGTCCAACTGCTCGGCAAGCTGGCCCAGAAGTTCGCTGATCCGTTTAGCGGATGGCATCAAGGCGGCGTCATCCTCGCCTTCCAGCAAGCGGTGCCGGTGGGCGCCCAGGGCCGAGAGGTGGCTAAGCAGCGTATTGGAGAGCACCAAAAAGCGTAGGCCATTATCGGCATCCTGTTTGCGGTAGTGGCCCGGCTCGTGAAGCATATTGGTGAGCAGGGTAGAAAGCGCGGCATCGGCATTGTGGGCATTGCGCCGTGCCAAGCGGTACGCAAGGTCGTCCTGCTTGCCCTCTTCGTATTGATGAATAATTTCATCCAGATAGCGGCGGTGGTTGGTAACCGTCTTCGCCGCTTCCCGATACAGCCGGCGGCCCTGCCAATCGGGCAGAATAAAAAACACCGCGAGTCCTGCAATCAGCGAGCCAATTAAGGTGTCAAACAAGCGCGGCCAGATAAGGTCGAAGCCGTCGCCTACCTGGTTAAAGCTGCACAGCACCAGCAACGTGATGGCCGCTGTCGCCACGACATAGCGTTTTTCCCGGTTGGCAAAAAAGGTGACGCCAGCGGCCACCGCAATCACGCTCTGCACGCTTGGCTGGGGAAACAGGCTGATCGACACCCAGCCTGCCGTAAGGCCAAGTACCGTGCCCAAAATGCGTTGGGAAAGAAAGCGTCGCGTCGTGGCGAAGTTAGGCCGACATACAAACAGGGTAGTCAGCAAAATCCAGAAGCCTTGTTCGGGGTCCAGCCACTGAAGCAGGCCGTAGCCCGCCATGAGCGCGGTTGTCAGGCGTACCGCGTGGCGAAAGGTGGGCGAGCCAAGGGTAAAGTTAAGCTGTACTCGCTTCCACGCTTCCAGCAGGCTGGAGGGCGAGCGATCATAGAGCGCGCTATCTTCGCGGTCGTTGGTGGTATCCGGGTTATGAGCACTGGCGATCTGTGCTTCGAGCGTTGCGAGGTTGTCCGCCAGCGCATTAAGCGGGTGCATCAGTTTGCGCCATTCGGGTTTGCCGCGTTCGCTCAAATTATCGATAGAGGCCCTAAGGTCGGCCAAGGCTTGTTCACTCTGCTTATGGTCAAAAGCGCGCTTCAGCAGTAACGATTTGGCTAGCTGACGGCAGGCGCGGCCCTGCTGATCCAAAAGTCGCTGGCAGCGAAACAGCACGTCATGGTGAAAAAATGCTTCGGTGAGGGCGCTGTAGGGGTAATGGGTCGAGCTTGCCCGTTCATGAATATCCTGAGCAATAAAGTATATCTGCAGGTAACGGTTAAGCTTTTGACTTCCTCGCTGGCCTTCCAGACGACGAAAAATCATCTCTTTTGCCTGGTTGAGGGCATCCACCACTTTGCCGTTCTGGCGTGCCAGCGCCACGCGACGGGCTTCTACATCGACCCCGCGTACGGGTTCAAACAGCGCTGATTTAAGAATCAGAAACTCGCCCAGCGTCTTGTACACGCGCGCCATGCTCTGCTTGACGGGTTGACGAGAAAAAAGAACACACCAGACAACGGAAATAACCCCGTACCAGGCCGCACCCGCCAACAGCAGCAACTGGCGTGAGGCCACATCGGCATCCACACCGCCGTGCTGCTCAATATTGATCATTGAGTAGATCGATAAAATCAGCGTGCCTGAGGCAATCGTGGCGTATCGCTGGCCGATAGCGCCCAACATGATGAGGGTGAACGTGGATATTCCCAGCCCCAGCGCAAACAGCCATGGCCAAGGAAACAGCCACTGCACGATAAATGAGGCTGAGGTAAAACATACCAGGGTTACCAGCAGCGCCTGTAAGCGGCCTTGCCAGCTGTCATCGGTTTCGGAGAGCGCGCAGGCGATAATGCCCAGAAACAGCGGTATTACCAGGGCGATGTCGCCAAGATAAAGGCTAAATAGCAGGGCTGCGCTGAATGCGATAAAAACGCGCAGGCTATAGGCAAACTTATCAAGTGTCCAAAGACGCCGAAGCGGCAGTGAAATAGGCATAGACGCTCTTATTGTCAGTCGTTGTTAGACTTTAGTGTAAGCCATGGGGCTGGTTCGTTGCTATGGTTTTGGGGTTATCACGTTATGCGTTTTGGAGCAGATAAGCTCCTACCATTCGACCACACGCTTGCCTATATTATCGCCATTGAGCAACCCAATGAGCGCTGGAGCCACGCTGTCGAGTCCACCGCTTACTCTATCGAGCCGCCATGCGATACTTTTTTGATCAACCAGAGGCGCCATAAAACGCTGAAAGTCGTTCCAATGCGTTAGATAATCGGGCACGACAAAGTGATGGATTGCGACCCTTTTTTGCCTCAGCTGGGCAAAATTATCCGGACTTTTACGCGGGCTGCGGGTTTGGTATTGGCTTACTAACCCGCAAAGCACGAGGCGTCCATTCGGTCTCATTGCGTCAATCGCAGCAATAAAAGCGCTGCCCCCGATATTTTCAAAATTGAGCGTAATACCGGAAGGCGCCGCGTTATTAAGTTGCCTGGCGTAATCAGGATGGCGGTGATTAAGTACGGTCTTGAACCCCAAACGGTGTAGCCAATCACGCTTGTCGGTACGTCCGGCTGTCACGATCACGTTTGCCCCTTGGCGCTGTGCAAGCTGTGCGGCAATAGAGCCAACCGCACCGGCAGCGGCACTTACCAGTACGGTATCTTCAGCGGTGGGCTGCCCCAGTAACTGCATGCCTACCCAGGCAGTAAACCCCGTCATTCCTAATGGATGCAAGTAGGCGTCGGGGTCACTGCCCGCCGGTACGCGCATCAGGTGCTGTCCGTCAGTGGCAATGAGCTCCTGCATGGGGAGGTGGCCCACGACGAGATCGCCCCGCTTAAACCCCGGCTCACTGCTGGTGACTACCTCGGCCATGGTCCAGCCTGATAGGGTGCTGCCAGCCTTCCAGCGCTCAATATAGTCATACCCGCTGGGCTGCATCCGCGTGCGCATGTAGGGGTCAACACTGATCGCGAGAGGTTTTAGCAGTAATCGTGTTATGTCTGGCAGGCTAATCTCTGTCTTTTCGATGTGCTCGCAACGCAACTCCCCCTCAGGTAAGTGAGCAATCGTTAAGCCTGTCGTTTTTTTCCTGGATACGGTCATAGCGGTCCGTTCATGACATTAATAGCGCTAACGCTACCGGGAATAAACGCAAAAGGCCTGTTTAAAATCGCTGTGCAAACGTTATGGAGGGAGAAAGGCAGGTGAAACGCGTAGGAACCCGCCACCAACGGGTGGCGGGTAGAACCGCTGGAAGAAGCGTTACAAATACTTCAGCAGTTTTTGCAGCTTGTTCATATCGGTGGAGTCACCGACAAGGCGTACCTCGCCGTTGAGCATTCCATCGAGGAAAGCTTGCTGCGTTGGCTTTCTAAGGATACGTAATGCGGCTTCCTGATCGCGAAAGCGCAATTCAAGATCCAAATCGACTGGCAGGCCTTTACCTGAAGAGACCCCTTTGGGGGTCATCCGGTAGTAGCGAGCAATGCTCAAGTCTTCCGTCGCAATGCCCCAGTCCAGGTGACGCATCCTTTCAAGCTGTTCACGAAAGCGTGGCTTGCGGCGCAGGGCATGTTTGAGCATTAGGCTCAATAGCCACAGCGTCAGCTTGAGTTTCATTAGGAAACGGCGTCCTTAAGCGCTTTACCCGGCTTAAAGGCAACATTTTTGCTGGCCGGAATTTGTAAAGGTGCGCCCGTTTGCGGGTTTTTGCCGGTACGTGCTGCACGCTCACGTACGGTAAAGGTACCAAAACCAATCAATGCCACATCTTCGCCTTTCGCAACGCTGTTGGTGATTTCATCCAGAATAACATTCAGGACTTGGCCTGCTTTGTCTTTGGATAGGTCGGCACCCTCAGCGATGGCAGCGGCGAGTTCAGGTTTGCGCATAGGAAATTCCCCTCATTAAAAGTAAGCGTAAAGCATCGTGGTGTTGTTAAAAGCACTCACTAGGCCAAGCTAGCTTATCCAGCCTAGACGTGAACGCGATAAAAATCAGCCCAGCAGTGTGGGAGCTGCTCGGGAAAGCTCCACTTTCCGTCTCACGCAGCCGCCTGTCAACGCAAAACCGACTAAATTCCCGTCTTTATCTTCGGCAAGCGCCGTCATATCACCCCCTTCGCCCTCAATTCGCCAGTGTTCGGGTATCGCCGAAGGCGGATAGGCCACTACGGGCAATAGCGGCGTTTTCACAATGATGGGCCAGGCGCCAAAGCTGACCTGCGTTGGTGAGCCGGCAAGCGTTGCCGAGAGTGCTTTGGCACTGGCTTGTAATGGCTGGACGTACATGGCATTGAGGCCTTCTATGCAAGCAACATCGCCCAAGGCATAAATATGCGGGTGCGAAGTGCGCAAATATCGGTCTACCTGAATACCTTGTGGTGAAACGGCAAGCCCGGCAGCCTTTGCCAGCGCGGTTCTTGGCGTAAGGCCGGTTGCCAGTAAAACAATATCGGCGTTGACGGTGTCATCGTTGCTAAGCGTTAGCCGAACCGTGCTGTCATTATGCGGGGCTAACTCTTTAATCGTGCGGTGAAGCGCAAGCTTTATACCGGCTTCCTGAAAGGCATCACTCAGCGCAAACCCCAGCGGTTCTGGTAATAGCCTGGGTAACGGCGTGGCCTCTGGAGCAATCAGAGTGACTTGATGGCCACCTGCCTGCAGGTCGTTGGCAAATTCACAGCCAACTAATCCTGCGCCGATAACGGCAATGCGCGCAGGGCGATCGTTCAGCGCGTGATGGAACCGGCGATAGTCGTCGAGATCATTAATGGTAAAGCAGTAGCGAGCAACGCTTTCTGGAATGGCAAACGGCACCCGGGGTTCAGCTCCGGTCGCCAGCACCAGCGTATCGTAGGCAAGTGTTTGCCCGTCACTAAGCTGTACGGTGTGCGTGTCTGGTGTCACGTGTTCTACTGACGTATGGGTAAGCACATGGGCATCCAACTCATCGGCCAGTACTGCGGCTGAATGCCTGGCCAGTTGGTGGGGCGAGAGGCGTTTTGCAAAGCCGGTAGATAACAGCGGCTTGCTGTAGTCCTCGCCGCTGTCTGCGCTCACCAAAATAATCGAGCGCTTATCGCCTTGGCGACGTAGCGCACGGGCAAGCCCAATGCCTGCCATGCCGGTACCAATGATGATCAACTCAGCGTGGCCAGTCGGGTTGCTAACCGGATGTGATGCAGGCATGCCATCCCCAAATAATCGGTGTCGTAAAAGCTTTTAAGACCACCATGTTACACTAGCTTCTCTGTTTTTTGCCCAGGAGTATCTGGTGGTGACGTTCTCTTTTCGGCAAGCGTATGCCTTTCCTGTTTGGCAGCCCGTGGCTGCGTTACGCCCCGCCATGAGCGCTGCCTGGTGGAAGTGGGTTGCGTCTACGGATTCGCTAACGGCTCGCTTACAAGCGGCAGGCGCAGGGCAACCATTCCGTGTTCGCCTGCTGCGCCAAGGCGCCGGCGTGCCTCTGCATGATGAAGCGCAGGCGTTGGGGATTGAGCTTCGTCGCTATGCCTGGTTAAGGGAGGTCGCCCTGTGCGTGGGTGATAACCCTTGGGTGGTCGCACGTTCGGTTGCCCCCTTAACACAGCTAAAAGGCCAGCGATTGGAGCAACTTGGTGAGCGCTCGCTGGGCAGTTGGCTGTTTCGCCAGCCAGATTTAGTACGCGGCCCTCTTGAAGCTACGAGCGGTGCGCCACGCTTTGCCTTCCCTCAGGTTGCTGGCGTGAAAAGTCGTTGGGGGCGGCGCTCAGTGTTTCAACATGGTGGGTTATCGCTACTTGTACAAGAGTACTTTTTATCCACCATGGCAGATGACCTTCGTTTGTCTTCGCGGTAGGCTTGCTCGGCATCTCTTCTTTACGTGAGGTAGGCATGGATCGTTCTTTGTTGCGGCCAGTCGGATGGGCGCGAGTCGCTGATTTTTTACACTTAATGCGCCTGGACCGCCCCATTGGTACCTGGCTATTGATGTGGCCTACCTTATGGGCGCTTTGGGTGGCTACAAACGGGGTGCCTGGTCGCAACGTGCTGCTTATTTTTGTGGCAGGTGTTTATGTTATGCGCGCTGCTGGCTGCGTTGTGAATGATTACGCTGACCGCCATGTTGATGGCCACGTTAAGCGCACGAAACATCGTCCACTGGCGACGGGGCGAATCAGTGAAACCGAAGCCCAACTGCTGTTTATTGGGCTGGTCACTATTGCGTTTGTGTTAGTGCTGCTGACCAACTGGTTTACGGTGCTGCTGTCGATTGGTGGCGTGATCCTGGCGTTTATCTACCCCTTTATGAAGCGTTACACCCATCTTCCTCAGGTGGTGCTGGGGGCGGCTTTTTCGTGGGCAATCCCCATGGCGTTTGGGGCGGTGCTGGGCTATGTACCTGTGGAAGCCTGGTTGCTGTTTTTTGCGAACGTACTGTGGACGGTTGCCTACGATACCCAATACGCCATGGTCGACCGTGACGACGACCTGAAAATTGGTATTAAATCAACGGCGGTGCTGTTTGGTAGTGCAGACCGCTTGATGATTGGATTACTGCAACTGGCGACGTTGGTGCTGTTAGCCTTTGTGGGTGTTCGTGTGGGGCTGGGTGGTTTTTTCTGGCTGGGCCTTGCCGGTATGGCGGCCACCTTTATTCATCAACAGCGCCTGATTCGGCATCGTGAACGCGACCCGTGTTTTCAGGCTTTTTTGAATAATTACTGGTCAGGGCTGCTGGTTTTTGCCGGCATTGCGCTAAGTTGGTGGCCAGTGGCCGGGCCGCTCTAGCAAAGCGTGATTAGCGCCTGTCATTCGTTCTTGTTATTGGCTATTGTCATATAAGTGTCATCAAGTCATGGTGTTATTGTCACTGAGATGTCATTGAATTACCTTTCATTGAGCACCGTGAGGCCCTGGAATGACCGCCAAGACCGTTTTGATTGTCGATGATGAAGCACCTATTCGCGAAATGATCGCAGTGGCGCTGGAAATGGCTGACTATCGTGTGCTTGAAGCGGATAACGCCCAGGATGCCCACGCGTTAGTCGTTGACCATCAGCCTGACTTACTGCTTCTGGATTGGATGATGCCAGGTACCAGTGGTATTGAGTTGGCGCGACGCCTTAAGCGTGAAGAAGCCACCGCCGAAATGCCGATTATTATGCTCACCGCCAAGGGTGAGGAAGACAATAAGATTCAAGGCCTTGAGGCGGGCGCGGACGACTATATCACCAAACCCTTCTCGCCCCGTGAGTTGGTCGCGCGCTTGAAAGCCGTATTGCGACGCACCACCCCGCGTGGCGTAGAAGACCCCATTGAAATTAACGGCCTTCTACTCGACCCCGTCAGCCACCGTGTTAGTGCGCATGGCAAGGCGCTGGAAATGGGACCCACTGAATATCGCCTGCTGCAGTTCTTTATGACCCACCAGGAGCGAGCCTATACGCGCAGCCAACTGCTGGACCAGGTATGGGGCGGCAATGTGTATGTTGAAGAACGCACAGTGGATGTACATATTCGGCGCTTGCGTAAGGCGCTAGGCGATGTGCATCAAAACCTGATTCAGACGGTACGGGGTACCGGTTATCGTTTCTCAGCCCGGGTGTAACTGTGCGCCTATGGAGCCGTGAGCTTTGGCGTATTGCCTGGTTAGCGACCATAGGTGTTTGCCTGGGGTGGCTGCTAGGCTCAGCGGGCCTTGGCTTGGCAGCCGGGTTGGCCGTTTGTCTTTTTTACCATTTACGCCAGTTGCGCGTACTCTTTCAATGGTTAACCCTTAATCCTCATAACGAGCCCCCGGCTGCGGGTGGCATGTGGGGGGATTTGCTTGATCGTCTTTACCGCTACCAAAAAAGCCAGCGCATTACACAAGGTCGATTGCGGTCTACGCTTGCGCGTATCCAAGAATCCTCAGAGGCCATGCGCGACAGCGTGGTAATGCTCGACCGCCACGGTGATTTGGAGTGGTGGAACAGTGCAGCGACGGATATGCTGGGCCTACAAACCGCGCACGATCGTGGCCAGCACATTACCAATTTGTTGCGTGACCCACGCTTTATCAGCTACTTCAACGCCCGCGATTACAGCGAACCGCTTACGCTGACCTCACCCATTGATGAGCGCAGCATCCTGCAATACCAAATTACCTTATATGGCGACGATGAGCGTCTGGTGATGGCGCGGGATATCACTCGTTTGCACCGTCTTGAGGAGATGCGCAGAGACTTTGTGGCCAACGTCTCCCATGAGCTGCGTACGCCGCTAACCGTTCTTTCTGGCTACCTCGAAACCTATGGTGACTTGGCTGAGCAGCTTCCGCCTCGTTTGGGCCGGGGGATCGAGCAAATGCAGGACCAAACGCAGCGCATGCAAAATCTGGTTAACGACCTGCTACTTTTGTCACGCTTGGAAATTGATCAAGGCGGGCAAGACCATCAGGCGCTGTCGGTTGAGCAATTGCTTAATAGCGTCTGCCAGGATGCATTGGCGCTATCGCACCGTAAGCATGTTGTCCGTGTTGCTATTGAAAGTGATGTCCAGCTCATAGGGAGCGAGCAGGAAATACGTAGCGCCATTTCTAACCTGGCCTTCAATGCGGTGCGATATACCCCAGAGGGTAGCCAAATTATACTGCGCTGGGCGCCCATGGAAGATGGAAGCGCATGCATAGAAGTAGAAGATGATGGAGAGGGCATCGATCCTGTCCACCTCCCCAGGCTGACGGAGCGCTTTTATCGGGTTGATAAAGGCCGAAGTACCGCGACAGGCGGTACTGGGCTTGGTCTTGCCATCGTTAAGCATATCCTGCTGCGCCATGATGCTCAGCTTCAGGTTGAATCGCATCCTGGAGAAGGTTCGCTATTTCGCTGTACTTTCCCCGCCACTCGGCTGGCTGCAACCTCCTAGCCGCCTTTCCCTAGTCTTCTGTATAACCTTTATCCAAGCGTGCGGACAGCCATCTATGGTTCAAGTCTGCTCATGCGTCATTTTTAGTCAGTTATGGTGGCCCCTTATACACGATCAGCGAGCATGATTGGCACGCGGAATTTGTTTTAAGTTGTTTATTAATAATAGGTATTTTTTTATTTTTGTTTTTTGGCATTACATCTGCATTGAGTTGGGCAAGGAAGATTACCGCAGGAAATGGTACGCCAGGAGGGCACTTCCTTAAGGTAGGCGGTATCAACAGCGATCGAGGAGAAGGAACATGATGTCCAAGGAACTACTCAAGAAAGCTGGGATTTTAGGTGTAACATTCGGTTTACTGGCAAGCCCCTTCGCTTTTGCCCAAGAACCAGTAGATCCGAGCCACGATATTACAGCTGATGAAGAACCCGTGCAGCCGCAATCATCTGGTACAGGTGCAGGTGGTGATGCGTCTACCTATGAGGCAGACGACCTTTCAGATATGAACGGTGAAAGCGCAGGCGATACTACTCGCCCCGGTGTAGGTTCTTCTCAACATGAAACTCATAATGAGTCGATGGATGGCGGACCAACGGGTGTAACAGGTGGCGGCGATACGTCATTTGAGCCGAGCGACCTGCCTGAACAAAATAGCTCTGTGACCACTGGTCAAGATCAGTGACCAGCGGTTTAAACACTCAGCGCTAAAAATTTGTACTGCAGTTTAGGAACGAGCACGGGATAAGGATGTCCCATCGCATGGATGCTCACCGATTCATGGATTGAATCAAGCGACAATCAGAGCGTTAGTCAGGGTAAATTCCAAGGTTGGAGTCCCGCAAAAGGAGTGGAAGCTAGCGCTAGATATTGTCCATAGATGCGAGGTTAGGGCCCTGCCATGGCAGGGCCTAATCTTGTTATGTAGCCCTTGATGAGCAGTCGCGGTTGGCTGGTTTTAAAACTGAATCCGCTCTATTTACGCTTTTAACATTACCCCCGCTCAAATGGTTTTTTCACGATTCTCTTGTCCCACGGCTGATGACCCCTTTCATGCTTTTTAAACGCAAAGGTTGATAACGAGCTTTTTAGCTTGTCCATACAGCGTTTTGTGCCAACATAAACAACTGTTATCTTGCTATTTAGTTGGGTGGCTTTATTTGTGTGGTCGTGATTAAAAATATTTTTTAATCATTCAGCATTTCATGAATTTGGGATGTTTTGGCACTTGGAACACCATCTTGCAGTCAAAGACTCTGACCGCTTCTCACTCTTCAATGCAATGGTATTTACGTTAGTGTGATAATAGCCAAGACAGGTGAGCGGCACCCCCACATCAGGAGAGCGTTATGTCATTTAAAGCAGTTTTAAAAACGGCAGGTATTTTAGGTGTTTCTATCGGTTTGATTGCAAGCCCGCTAGCTTTTGCCCAAAGCTCTATTGAGCGTACTAAAGATCGTGCAGTCGGCAGTGATGTCATCGACATGCCGCAATCCACTAGCACGTCTAGTCCTCACTACTCACCCAGTGAGCTTAATCATAGTCAGCGTGATCATATGAACGGCAATTATGCACCGTCAAGCCAGCGGCAGCGGAATCAGGATGGCACCCAGCGTCGTAACACCCATTCGTTCGAATCGACCGAGTTAAATCACAAAGAAGGCGATAGCCTGGACTGGTAAACCACGACTAAAAGCATTAAAAACCCCGTTAAAGCGGGGTTTTGCGTCTAAAAGCGTAGAAAAAGCATGGCTTTTCAGGTGTTACGAGGGCCGCTGGATCGTAAGCTCATTCGCCGTACGATAATATTGGTCCCACATGAGTACGGCTCCCGCTACGGCCCCCGGAATCAGAAAAAGATTGGCAAGCGGTATCCAGGTAACCAGAGTCACCAGCCCGCCGTAGCTGAGGCTTTGCCACCAGCGCCTGGAAAGCCGTTGACGCATATCCTTGAACGAGACCTTATTATTATCCATAGGATAGTCCAGATAGGTAATGGCCATTACCCATGCGGAGAACAGCCCCCATAGAATCGGTGCAAAGAGGTTGAGCCCTGGAATCCAGCTGATGATAAAGAGGGCAATGGCGCGCGGGGCGATATACGCGAGCTTGACCAGCTCTCGGCCTAGCGCATCAAGCGCCGTTTTGGTCAGCCCGCGATCATCTAGCGGTATACGGCCTGTTTCTTGAATTTCCACTTTAGCCGCTAAAAAGCCGTAAAACGGCGCCGCAATAAAGCTTGTTATCAGGGTAAAGGTGAAAAATACAATGACAATAAGGCTAACCACAAACAGCGGCCAGATCAGCCAGGAGAGCCAATCCAGCCAAGCAGGTACTAATGTCATCCAGTGATCAATCCAGCCCGAAAAGCGCGTAATCACAAAGCTGAACATGGCGGCATAAACAATAATATTGACGAGGATAGGAAGAAAAATATAACGCCGCAGGCCTTTTTGATAGACCAGCCGCGTACCTCGGCTAAGCGCTGTTATTGCATCCAACATTCAAGCAGTCCTCATCAATACAAACGTCCAGGCGGGTGTCCGCCCAGACGTATTGCAAGAGGAAATGCCTCATGGGTCAAGGCTTTTTCGTTACCCTCTGGTCGACGGTGTCCAGGTCGCTATGTCGAATATCGAGCCCCTTCACGAGATACACAACGTACTCCGCCAGGTTGTCGGCATGGTCGCCGACGCGTTCCAACGCGCGCAGCACCCACATAATGCTGAGTATTGAACTAATTGAGCGCGAATCCTCCATCATGAAGGTCATCAATGAGCGCATGGCACTGCCGTACTCATCATCGACCGACTCATCTTCACGCACTACCTTCATCGCCAAGTCGGTATCGAAACGGGCAAAGGCTGTCAGCGCATCGCGCAGCATTTTACGTACATGTTCACTAATATGGCGAACTTCAATTAAGCCACGAACCGTGCTGTTGTTTTCGCTGATCAGGATTGCATTACGCGCAATCTTGCTGGCTTCATCGCCGATACGCTCAAGATCTGAAGTGGCGCGAATAACGGCAAGCACCAGGCGTAAGTCTGATGCTGCAGGCTGGCGGCGTGCCAATACACGGGTGCACTCTTCATCAATTTGCAGCTGAAGGTCGTTCACTTGCTGGTCGTTATCGCGCACTTTTTCAGCTAAGCGGGTATCGTTTTCCAGCAGGGCGAATACGGCATCCTGAACCTGTTTTTCCACCAGGCCGCCCATGGCCATCAGGTGGGTTTTTAGCTCTTCCAGCTCCTGGTTGAACTGGCGCGAGATATGCTGGCTGTGGGTATCGCTCGTAATATCCATTGAGCACTCCTGATGTTGGGTGAGTTAGGCCTGATGATTGACGACTACGTCATGCGGCCGGTGATGTAGTTTTCGGTGCGTTGTAAATGCGGGTTAGTGAAGACCTGGTCGGTAGGGCCGTACTCAACCAGCTCTCCATTGTGTAGAAAGGCCGTGTAATCGGAGACCCGTGCGGCTTGCTGCATATTGTGGGTGACAAGGATAAGGGTTAGCTGTGATTTAAGGTTACGAATCAGCTCCTCAATCTTCAGCGTTGAAATCGGATCAAGCGCTGATGCCGGCTCATCCAGTAGTAGCACATCCGGTTGAACGGCTAGCGTTCGAGCGATGACCAAGCGCTGCTGCTGACCACCTGATAGCTGCCACGCTGAACGATGCAGGCGGTCTTTTACCTCATCCCATAGGGCTGCTGAGGTCAGCGCCCACTCGATAATGTCATCGCGTTGCCGCTTGGGTAGGCGATGCTGTAAACGCAAGCCAAAAGCGACGTTTTCATAGATCGACATGGGAAACGGATTGGGCGTTTGAAATACCATGCCTACCCGGCGGCGTAGCTCGGTCACGTTCATCTGCGCAGCGTAAATATCCTGCCCTTCAAGCTGAATATGCCCACTGTGTTCCACGCTCTCGTTAAGATCATGTAACCGGTTAATGGCACGTAGCAGTGTTGACTTGCCACAGCCTGAAGGTCCAATAAAGGCCGTTACCCGGTGGCGTGGCACACCCAACGTTAAATTACGCAACGCCGATTTCCCCGCATAGGCGAGGTTAAATTGGTCGATACTCAAGGCGCAGTGCTCGGATGAAAAGTGCGTCACCGGCGCCTGTGGGGCATTGGCTATATCTAATGACGCTAGCATTCGCTTCCTCGTTGGCGCCTAAAATAATGACGCAGAAATATGGCAGTTAGGTTAAGCACCAAAATAATAACCACTAAAAGAAGCGCCGTGGCGTAAACCAGAGGCATAGCGGCCTGTACATCCTCGCCATGAAAAGCAGTATCAAATAGATGATAGCCAAGATGCATAAATTTGCGCTCCAGATGCACATAAGGAAACTCACCGTCGACCGGCATTTGCGGAGCTAACTTGGCAACCCCCACCAGCATAAGCGGAGCGACTTCGCCAGCGGCGCGGGCGATAGCGAGAATAACGCCGGTTAGCATGGCAGGGGTAGCCATGGGCAGGACAATACGCGTTAGCATTTCCAAGCGGGTGGCCCCCAGCGCTACTGCCCCCTCACGCTGAGCATCGGGGATACGAGCAAGCCCTTCCTCGGTGGCCACAATCACGACAGGAAGCGTCAATAGCGCGAGCGTTAAAGAGGCCCATAAAAGACCGCCGGTGCCGAACGTTGGCGAAGGCAGAGTATCGCTAAAGAACCAGCTATCCAGCGTGCCGCCAATGCCGTAAACGAATACGCCAAGGCCGAACACGCCGTACACAATAGAAGGCACGCCCGCCAAGTTGCGTACGCCAATGCGTACTAACCGGGTAAGTCGGTTTTGATGGGCAATTTCATTAAGATAAATAGCGGCCAGTACGCCAAAGGGGGTGACGATTACGGACATTAAAATGACCATCAGCACCGTACCGAAAATAGCCGGCCATACGCCACCGCTGGTATTGGCCGCGCGTGGTCCCTCGCTTAAAAACTGCCAAACGTTAGTGCCCCAGGTGTGCGTTTTTTGCCACCAGGACATGGCGTTAGGCGCCAGTGCCTGGCTAACGCTGTCCAAAGGTTGGCGTAACGTCTCGCCCTGTGCCGTGACCAGCAGCAGTTGCCCCGGCGGGCGCTGATTAGCCGGTAGGGCAAGCGCGTTGTTTAAATAGTCCCACGCTTCGCGGCCATGCAGCGATTGTTGAACGGTTTCGACTGCGGCCAGACGACCAATAAAGCTGCCCCACGGGGCACGTTCCAGGCGGATCAGGTCGTGCGGTGTTGTACGTGAGGTAATATCGTCGATATCTACCCAGTGCCAACTGGCGCCGTCTACATCACGGTTACCTTTAAAATAGAGGCGCTCAACCCCGGCTTCCTGAGGCAGTGGTGTTTCGCGAATAGCTTGCCCTGCAACAACGCTACCCGAGCGTAGTGTGATTTCTTCAAGCGTGGCGGGCCAAAAATGGCCTAACCCACGAACAAGCAAGAGTGTAAGTAACGCGCTTAACATTAAAAGTGACAAGGCAACGCTAGCGGCGCATAGCCACGGCCATAATTTATCGAGCCGATGCTTGGAAGCGGAAGCGAATAGGCGGCTCATTAGTAATGCCCCACTTTATGGTAACGGCGGCGCATACGTAAGCGCACCGCTTCGGCCAGGGTGTTTACTAAAAACGTAAATAGAAACAGCACCAGCGCCGCTAGAATCAGGTGATGATAGGTAAACCCGCCGGGGGAGGCTTCTGGGAGCTCAATCGCGATGGCGGCGGCCATTGATCGCATGCCTTCAAAGGGGCTGGCGCTCAGCAGAGCGGTGTTGCCACTGGCCATTAACACAATCATGGTTTCACCTACCGCACGACCCATACCTATCATCACCGCAGAAAAGATACCCGGCCCCGCCGCTGGTAGCGCGACTTTCCATAGCGCCTGCCAGCGGCTGGCCCCGAGCGCTTGGGCGCCTTCCATCAGGGAGGGCGGGACGTCGGCAAGGGCATCTTCGGCAAGGGAGTAAATGCTGGGTATTACCGCAAACCCCATGGCGATACCTACAATCAGCGCATTGCGAGTGACGTAGTCCATGCCCCAGCGCTGTTCTAACCAGCGGCGCAGATCGCCGCCCAGAAAGAGTTGCTCCAGCAAGGGCGTCAACCACACCGCCAGTGCCACCATGCCGATAAGCCAGGGTACAAGCCATAGCCCGGCCCAGGAAAACGGCAGTCGCCTATGCCAGCGAGACGAGGCCATGTACCAGAGTACGCCCGCAAGCCCCGCGCTGATTGGTAGCCATACCAGCAGCACCAGCGTACTGGCCAGGTTTCGCTCCACCCATGGAGCAAGTACTAAACCGGCAATAAATCCCACTACCACGCCGGGCATTGCCTCCATCATCTCAAGAGTCGGCTTAATCCGGCTGCGCAGGCGTGCTGACATGAATAACGCCGAGTACATGGCGGCGCCCAAGGCGATAGGAAGCGCGAAGAGCATCGCCGCCAAGGCCGCTTTAAGCGTTCCCCATACCAGTGGCGAGAGCTTATCGAAGGCAAAGGTCTTATCCAATGCCAACAGCGGCAGCGTTTCCCAAAATAGAAACACGCCAATCGCCAGAATCGCGAGCAGCACCGCGATGCCTCCCGCCGTAATAAGGCCGGTGGCGACACGATTTTTAAACTGGCGTAGCGGCTGATAAGAAGCAGGAACGCGAGGTGGGATCATATCAACATCATAGGGAAGGCATGGCCGTCGCGAAGATGGGTTGCATGGTGAGTTCTCCTTACTCTAAGACACTTTTATGACAATTGGATGATAGTGAGCTACCAGTGTTGCTGATTTGCGAGTTCATCATCGGGCAGCGGTACAAAACCCGCCGCGCGGGCAATTTGCTGGCCTTCTTCCGATAAAATAAACGCTAAAAATGCCTGCTCGGCGGCGGGTAGTGACTCATCTGGCGGTAAATTAACGTAGAGGTAAAGATCGCGTGATAGCGGGTACTCGTTACGCTGAACAGCCTGCTCGCTGGGCGCGATTTCTTCCCCCTCCTCGGTAACAAAGTGCAGCGCATGTACCATCGGTGTCAGGTGATTATATCCGGCATATCCCATGGCGTTGGGCGACTCACCCACGGCCGCGACAACAGCAGAAGAGCCCGGGTGCTCGCTGATGTCGCGGCGGAAGTGGCCATCACACAGCACCTCGTCCTGAAACAACCCATAGGTGCCCGATGCCAGGTTGCGCCCATGTAGGGCGATATTTCCATAGGGCCACTCGTGTGTGGCGGCTAATTCGCTCCAGCGTCTTATCGGCTTATCGGCGCCGCACGCTTGGCCGGTGGAAAAAATGGCATCGGCCTGTTGGCGCGTAATGGCCCGCAAGGGGTTATGACGATGAACGACCAGAATAAGCGCATCTCTGGCCACCTTAAGCTCTAGCGGTGGATAACCGTAGCGATCGATAAACGCTTGTCGCTCTTGGTCATTCATGGGGCGTGACATGGGGCCAAGCCGTGCAGTGCCCGCCGTAAGCGCTGGCGGTACGCTGGCCGAGCCAGTAGCCTGAAACTGCACATTAATCTCTGGATAGCGCACGGCTAGCGCCTCGCCCCAGCGCAATATGAGTCCGGCCATGGTGTCGGAGCCAATCGCACTCAGGGTGCCGCTAACCGGTTGTGGTTGCCCCCAGGCAACTGATGCGAATAGCATTAGTACCGTGGTAAGCGTAAAACACAGGCGATTTTTCTTCCCTGACGACCAACCAATGCGCTTCAAACGTATGCCCTCGTATGATTAACTAATGCCTTATATTGCCATGCAGCAACCACACAACAATAACCCTATTAAGCGACCGACTTATGACACTTTTAGAAACCGACCTGGATGATGCTCCGGCCCCTCAAGGTCTGCTCACACTCAAATTACTGGCTTCTCGACAGGATACCAACCTTTACGGCGATATTTCGGGCGGGTGGCTGGTTAATCACATGGATCAGGCGGCAGAACTGGCAGCCGGTCGTGAGGCCGGCGGGCGTACTGCGACAGTGGCCATCGAATCGATGGATTTCTTAAGCCCTGTGCGCGTGGGTTCCATGGTGAGTGTTTACACTCATGTACAGGAAATTGGCCGCAGCTCTCTTAAGATCGATGTCGAAGTATGGGTGCGTATCCCTCATGGGCGGCGCCTTGAAGAGCGCCAAAAAGTCACTGAGGCGCGTTTCGTCATGGTCGCTCTGGACGATAATGGTCGTATCCGTGCCGTGCATGGTTAAGGCCTGCTGACCCTTCATAAGATGGCACAATGGTTTGCAAAAAAAGGGCGCCTGGGCGCCCTTTTTATCAACCGTGGGTAGCGATTAACCGCCAACGGCATCACGACCTTTCAGGTAGGCATACTCGCCGATATCACTAAACGGGCGGATAAGATTCTGGAAGTTAGCGTACGACTCATAAATGCGCCGTGAGTCTTCATCGCCCTCGACCTGGTTTTGGATCACGGTTTGCGAGGATTCGTAGAGTGCCTGAACAACATCGTCGGGGAATTCGCGTAGCTGAACGTTATGTTCATCAACCAGAGTCTCTAGCGCCTGCGCGTTGCGGTAAGCGAACTCTGTGTACATGGCCAGGTTGGATGCGCGTGCTGCTTCGCGAATAACGTCCTGCAGATCTTCTGGCAAGGCATTCCAGGCATCCAGATTGATCATCGTCTCGACGGTTGCGGTCGGCTCGTTCCACACCGTGGTGTAGTAGTAGTCGGCCACTTGATGCAGACCAAACGCCATATCATTGTAAGGGCCTACCCAGTCGGCGGCATCCAGAACACCCGTTTGCATCGAGGTGAAAATCTCAGAGCCTGGCATATTCACGGTGCTGACACCGATGCCGTTCATGGCTTCACCGGCAAGTCCTGGCAAACGCAGTTTAAGGCCCTGCATGTCATCCAGCGAGTTGATCTCTTTCTTGAACCAGCCCGCCATTTGAGGGCCAGTGTTACCCACTGCGAACGGCTTAAGATTATGCTTGGCGTAAACCTCGTCCCACAGCTCCTGACCACCGCCGTGATACAGCCACGCATTCATCTCAGTCGTTGACATACCAAAGGGCACGGCGGTAAAGAACTGGGCAGCCGGGAGCTTGCCACGCCAGTAATAGGGCGTGGAGTGGCCCATCTCTGCCGTTCCAGCCGATACCGCATCAAACACTTCCAATGCAGGTACCAGCTCGCCTGCGCCGTGTACGCGGATTTTCATACGGCCGTTGGAAAGCTGCTCAACGCGGCGAGCGAAGTCGTTGGCGCCCGTGCCTAACGCCGGGAAGTTCTTCGGCCAAGAGGTCACCATGTCCCAGGTATACGTTTCATCTGCATGCGCGGTCGCTACAAAGGGGGCGGCAGCGACACCGGCAGCACCTAAGCCAGCGGTTTTTAAGAATTGGCGGCGTTGCATGGCGGCTATAACTCCGAATAAATACGATTATTATTGCGTTACGCGTGAGCGTACGTGTCCGCTCGCCAGTATGCGCTAACCCGGTTTTATTGGGCAACCTGTTAAGACACTTCCCCTTAACATAGGCGTTACAGCGGGATTAGCTTGGCAAACCCCAGCACTAGCCACTTAACGCCCTCGCCTTCAAAGCTCACTTGTACTCTGGCGCGTGCGCCTTCGCCTTCGGCATTAAGAATAATGCCTTCACCGAAGACGGCGTGGCCAACACGTTGGCCCACATGCAGGGCAGGTAAGTCGCCATCGCTTTCAACACGCTGCTGCGCAAAGCTTGTGCGGGCGGCGGTTACCGGGCGTGAGATATGGCCGCGCAGGCGAACCTCTTCAAGCAGGTGCGGCGGTAATTCACGCAAGAAGCGCGAGGGGCGAGGAAACACCTCTTTGCCGTGTAAGCGGCGAGTTTCTGCGTGGGTCAGGTAGAGTTTTTGCATGGCGCGGGTAACGCCCACGTAGCAGAGCCTGCGCTCTTCTTCCAAACGCCCCGGCTCTTCGAGCGACATTTTATGCGGGAACAGACCCTCTTCCACACCGGCAATAAATACCACCGGAAACTCGAGGCCTTTGGCAGAGTGAAGCGTCATTAACTGTACGCTATCTTCAAACTCTTCAGCTTCATGGTCGCCCGCGTTAAGCGCCGCCTCGGAAAGAAATGCCTCTAGAGCGGCCATGCCTTCGCCCGCCTCGGGCGTTTCAAACGCATCACCCTGGGTAAAGGCTCGGGCAGCGGTGACCAGTTCTTCGAGGTTTTCGACCCGCGCCTGGCCTTTCTCTCCGCGCTCACTCTTATGGTGCTCAATCAGGCCCGTGTGCTCGGTGACGTGATCGATAATTTCGTAAAGGGTTAAGCCTGCCGCGTCGTTATCCAACTGCTCTATCAGGTTGGCAAACGTCTGTACCGCATTGGCCGCACGGCCCTTTAACGTACCGTCCTGAAGGGCATCATGCAGCGCCTGCCAAAGTGAAATACTCTGTTCGCGCGCGCGCAGGCGCAGAATTTCCACGGTACGTGTGCCAATGCCGCGGGTTGGCACGTTGATCACGCGTTCAAGCGAGGCGTCGTCATCGCGGTTAAGCAGTAAACGTAAATAGGCGAGGGCGTTCTTGATTTCCAGGCGCTCGTAGAAGCGGTGGCCGCCGTAAATGCGATAAGGCATGCCTTGACGAATCAGCGTCTCTTCCAACAGTCGCGACTGAGCATTGGAGCGGTAGAGAATCGCAATATCACGGCGGTTAACGCCTTCATCGACCTTTTCTTTGATAGTGTCGACGATATAGCGCGCCTCTTCCAGGTCGTTAAACCCGGCATAGACGGAAATAGGCTCGCCCTCGATACCATCGGTCCACAGGTTCTTGCCCAGCCGGTCACTGTTATGACTGATCAGCGCATTGGCAGCATCCAGAATGGCACTGGTTGAACGGTAGTTCTGCTCAAGACGCACCGTCTGCGTTTGTGGGAACTCCTCCTCAAACCGGCGAATATTCTCGACCTTGGCGCCGCGCCAGCCATAAATGGATTGGTCGTCGTCGCCCACTGCGGTCATGGGGGTTTGCATGCCGCTCAGCAGCTTTAGCCAGGCATACTGCAAGGTGTTGGTGTCCTGAAACTCATCCACCAATATGTGCCCAAAGCGCTCACGATAATGATTTAAAAGCGCCGGGTTATCCCGCAGAAGCTCAAGACTTCTAAGCAGTAGTTCACCGAAATCCACCAGCCCGCCGCGTTCACAGGTTAATTGATAGCGCTCGTAAAGCTCGACCATTTGCGCCATATAGGCATCGCCGTCCACGTTCACCTGGTGCGGGCGCAAGCCCTCTTCCTTGCAGCTTGAGATGAACCCCTGGACCTGACGCGGCGGAAAGCGCTCATCGTCAATGGCGTAATCTTTGAGCAGCCGCTTCACCAGCCGGAGCTGGTCATCGGAGTCAATGATCTGGAAGTTTTGCGGTAGCCGAGCGTCTTGCCAGTGGGTTCGAAGCAAGCGGTGAGCAATAGAGTGGAACGTGCCTACCCAAACATGGCGCAAGGAGATTCCCTGCAGGGCTTCAAGGCGCGTGCGCATCTCGCGGGCAGCCTTGTTGGTAAAGGTAACTGCCAGTAGCGCATAGGGTGACAGGCCCTCTGCCTGCATCAGCCAGGCAATCCGGTGAACCAGTACCCGGGTTTTACCGGAGCCTGCACCGGCCAGCACGAGAAGATTGCCCCGAGGAGCGCTGACTGCCTCACGCTGGGCTGTGTTGAGCTGATCGAGTATCGCCGTGACGTCGTCCATAAAAGCCGCTGCCGGATCGAAAAGGGGCGGCTAGTTTAGCACAGCAGGCAAACTGGCTGTGCATACAGGCGTTAGTGTACGACGATTTAGTTGTCTTCAGGGTAGCGCAGGGTATTCAGGCTTTTCTTCACCGATTTAAGCTGCTCAGCCAGTTTGGGGCCGCGGGTTTTGGCAACGCCCACGGCGAGCACATCAATCAATACCAGGTGGGCAATGCGAGAGCTGAGTGGCGTGTAAATCTCGGTATCTTCGTGAACATCAATATACAGCGGCAGGCTGACCTCTTCTGCCAAGGGGGAACCGCTGGGGCACAGGCCAATCACTGTAGCGCCCGCTTCACGGGCCAAGCGCACGCTGGCGACCAATGCTTTGGTCCGGCCCGTTTGAGAAATCGCCACCACCACATCGCCCTCTTTAAGGGTCACCGCCGACATGTTCTGCATGTGCGGGTCCGCATAGGCCGATGTAGATATCTGTAAACGGAAAAATTTGTGCTGCGCATCAAACGCGACAGCGCCTGAGGCGCCAAAGCCGTAAAACTCAACCCGATTGGCCATCGTCAGCGCATTAACCGCTTGGCCTAGCGCGTCGTTATCGAGCCGGTCACGTACCGAAAGCAGGGTGCCGACCGTGGAGTCAAAAATACTGTGTGAGAACTCAGCAACGGAGTCACTGTCGTTCATTGAGAACTGCGCGAATTGGCTGCCAGACGCCAGCATTTGCGCTAACTGCAGTTTAAAATCCTGAAAGCCATTGCAGCCCAGGGCGCGACAGAAGCGCACCACGGTAGGCTCGCTAACGTTGGCTTCGGTGGCGAGGTCAACGATCCGCATGTGGATAACCTCGTCAGGATTACGCAGTACAAAGCGTGCCACTTTTTGTTCGGAGCGGCGAAAGTGCTCCATGCGGCGTCTCATCTCATCGAACAGGGCGCGACTCACGTTCAGCTCCTCGATTATCCAGTGCGCGCGTTTTGCACTGCGCGCTTTGCTGTATTTGTCAGCATTTGCCACAGTATGCCTGAGTGATGGCATAAAAGGGCAGCGAAACGATGTTTAGGCATGCGTTTAAAAGGCGTTAACGCATTTCGCCAGGTTTCGTCATCATACTGTCAAGTAAGGTATAGTAAGAAGTGAAGTGTCGCACTGCATCATTCAACAGTCGCCACAGATGCAGGTGGACGAAGACATATTCACCTGGAGGCACGTCGATCATGAAAAACGTCGAACGAATTACCTCGGTCAAAAGCGAGTTGCTGGATATTTTTATGGGCATGGAAGTGGATGAGCATGCTCAGCGCCAGCGTAGCGCCGCACAACGCAATTTACGGGCTCGCCGAGGAATTGAGCTGCATCGGGAGTTTCAGAAGTTATACCGGGATATCGCCCCCCTGCCAGACGATGACGAACGGCAAGAGAGCGAGTTGCACTAACGGCATGTAGCTCGGTGTTTAAGCAGTACCCATATAGTGCTGCCCTGCCAAGCGGCAGGGCGTAGGTATCGCTAGATCAAGCCGGTCAGGAATACGATAATCACACCGAGTGGCGCCACGTACTTGGCGAGTAGATTCCACAAGGTGAAATCGTAGATATCTAACCGCAGCTCCTTGCGCGCTTCTTCTTTGTCCAAACATAGCGAGAAGAAGATAATCGCGCCCAGACCCGTCAGCGGCAGCAAAATCTTGCTGGTGAAGGTGTCGAGGAAGTCAAAAATGTTGAGGCCGAATAACAGTACGTCGGACCACACATTAAATGACAGCAGCGCCGCCACACCGAGTACCCACACCGCAATACCGCTCGCCAGTGTCGATCCTACCCGGCTCAAGGGCGTGCGCTCTTCGATTGTTTCAACGACCGGTTCCAGCAGCGAGATAGCCGACGTAATTGCGGCAAACGTCAGCAGCAGGAAGAACATCAAACCGAGAATAGTGCCGCCCGCCATGTTGCCAAAGGCCAGAGGCAGCGTTACGAAGATGAGTCCTGGACCTTCGCCTGCGCTTAGCCCGTTGGCGAACACAATGGGGAAAATCGCAAGACCTGCAAGCAGGGCAATGACCGTATCCAGGATGATAACGGTACGCGCTGTGCTAATCAGATTGACGTCTTCGCCCAGATAAGAGCCATACGCCATCATGATGCCCATACCCAATGATAGGGTGAAGAAGGCTTGGCCCATCGCCGCTAGTACGACACCACCGTCCAGTGCACCCCAGTCAGGGCTGAACATGAACGCAAGTGCTTCACCGAAGGAGCCGCTTGTTACGCCATAGCCGACCAGAATCAAAAGAAGCACGACCAGCGCAGGCATCAGAAGTCGTGAAGCGGCTTCAAGCCCCTTGGTCACACCACGCGCCACGATACCAATGACCAGCACCATGAACGCGGTGTGCCAAAGTAGAAGCGTTGTAGGGCTGCCCAGCAGGTCGCCAAAAATAGCCCCGACGGCATCAGCATCCTGGCCGTTAAACGTCCCGATCACCGACCCCAGCGTGTAATTGAGTGACCAGCCGCCGATAACACTATAAAAAGATAGAATTAAAAAGGCCGCCAGAACGCCACTAATACCGATAGTTGCCCAAGCCCTGGAGCGCCCGTGACGCGTAGCAAGGTCGGACATGGTGTTAATCGGGTTTTTCTGGCCCCGGCGACCAATCATCCATTCTGCTACCAGAATGGGCAGGCCAACCAGCGTTACGCATGCAAGATAGACCAGAACAAAAGCAGCGCCGCCGCTTTCACCGGTCATATATGAGAAGCGCCAGATATTCCCTAAGCCTACCGCTGAACCGGCAGCGGCAAGCACAAAGCCCATACGCGATGACCATTGTGCATGTGCAAGTTTTGCCATACATCACCTACTGTTAGTTGAATTGTAATAAGCCGCTATGCGTCCCATTTACGCATGTTCGAAAAGCACAGACGGCTCTGCGCTTTTCAAAGAGTATGCGCAATTTATCCGATCAAGAGGCCCCGTGCCAGTTAGGTTAAATTAATATTAGCTTAAAACAACAGGTTTTGTGCCTCACCTGGAAAGTCGCTAAGCGGGGGGAGGTCGGCAAGTTCGCCAAGCGCATTGTATAACTGACGTGCCATCTCGGGAGACTCGCGATTATCAGCAGTATGCACAAATAAGAAAGGGGTTTTCCCCTGACTTATCCACAGGTTGAGGCGGGCTTTCCAGGGGGCGAAGTAGTGCGTATTAATCGTTTTGTCAATATGGCCAATAAAGCGAACGACCGGAAAATTACCTGTGGAAAGCACGTGTAACGGGAGTTTCGGCTTTTCCTGCTGAGCATGGGCAAGCCCCGCGTGGCCCTCGGCAGGGGTTGAAAAGACAGGTCGTACATCCAGCATTACACGGTTGGCACAATAAGTTATCAACAATTGGTTAAGGGCTTTTTCAGCCGCGCCTTTGTGGAAAAAAGCAGGATGACGAACTTCAACCGCGCATGGTAAGTGAGCGGGCCAGGCAGCCAGTAAGGCCTCTAGCTTTGGTAGCTCATCGGGACCAAAGTCGCGCGGTAGCTGCACCATGGTAGGGCCGAGACGATCATGCAGTGGCTCAAGTGCGGCTAAAAAGGACCAGACATCATCCAAATGGGTAAGCCGCTGGTCATGGGTGATACTGGCAGGTAATTTAAAACAGAAGCGAAAATGAGCAGGTGCCTGGCGTGCCCAGGCGGCAACGGTCTCTGCTTTTGGCGCACCGCTATAAAAGGTCGTATTGCCTTCCACGCTTGAAAATACGCTGGCATAGTCGCTGAGCAGATCTGTCTTGGCGTGGCGGGCATACAGGCTGCCTTGCCAATCCTGGTTGGCCCACATGGGGAGGCCTAGGTAGAGGGGGAGGGTCATACGCCAACGAGCCTGCTGCATTTATAAAGCGTACTAATGTAGCATGAATAGATGTTTTAACGCCGCCGTATAACGGGTCGATAGCCCTCAATAACAGACAAGGAAATCCAATGCCGACTACGCCACGTGTCCTGGTGCTCCATGGCCCTAATCTTAATTTGCTGGGTGCTCGGCAACCGGAAATCTACGGTGCTGCAACGCTTGATGACGTCAACAGTCTGTTACTTGAAAAGGCGACGACTGCGGGGTGGAAAATTGACTGCCTGCAGAGCAATCATGAAGGCGTGCTGATTGATGCCATTCATGCGGCAAGGCTGGATGGAACCCTAGCGATCATTATCAATCCAGCCGCCTATACGCATACCTCAGTAGCCATTCTGGATGCGCTCAACGCTTTCGATGGGCGGGTCATTGAAGTGCATATTTCCAATGTGCATAAGCGCGAGAGTTTCCGGCATCACTCCTATATTTCGCTGCGCGCGGACGGTGTGATTGCGGGGCTAGGCATACAGGGATACTTGGCGGCAATGGATGCTGTCGTGAATGGCGTTTGTTAAGCGAGCTTGTTGGCTGGTGCTATCGCAGCCAGTCTTGGGTGGGCAAGATTATAAAAAGGTAGGCGTTTTAACTGGGAATGTGTGCATGCTTTGGAGGGCCGTGGTCAGTGTAAAAACAGATAACGTTCCCTGTCATACCGCTAGGTATGACAGGGAACGTTATTGATCCTACCAAAATGATCTGCAGACACACGTCTTCTCTTGTTGGCCAGCTTTTACCTAACACTCAATCGCATTAACCGCCAAACCACCCTTGGACGTTTCCTTATATTTGTCCAGCATGTCTTTGCCGGTATCACGCATGGTGCGGATAACTTTATCTAAAGAGATAAAGTGAGTGCCGTCGCCGCGCAAGGCCATTTGGGCGGCGTTGATCGCCTTGACGGTGGCAATGGCGTTGCGCTCGATGCAGGGCACCTGAACCAGCCCGCCTACTGGGTCGCAGGTCAAACCAAGGTTGTGTTCAAGACCTATTTCAGCCGCGTTTTCGACCTGCTCAGGCGTAGCGCCCATGACCTCGGCCAAGCCAGCGGCGGCCATGGCGCACGCTGAGCCCACCTCGCCCTGGCAGCCCACTTCGGCGCCGGATATGGACGCATTTTTCTTGCACAGAATACCGATGGCACCGGCGGCAAGCAGGAAGTCCACCACATTGCGGTCATTGGCACCCGCCTGGAACTTCATGTAGTAGTGCAGCACGGCGGGAATAATACCCGCCGCCCCGTTGGTCGGGGCCGTGACCATGCGCCCGCCCGCGGCGTTCTCTTCGTTCACCGCCAGGGCAAAGATATTGACCCACTCCATGGCGGAAAAGGTCGTGGCGATCAGGCAGTCGTTCTGCTCGGCCGCCTGCAAGCGCTGATGCAGCTGCCTTGCCCGGCGTTTAACGTTAAGCCCGCCGGGCAGCACGCCTTCGTGGGTCAGGCCGTTATCGATGCACTCGCACATGGCGTGCCAGATGCGCCACAGCTCGTCTCTCACTTCCTGCTCGCCGCGCCAGGTTTTCTCGTTCTCCATCATCAGGCGGCTGATGCTCATGCCTTCACGCTTACAGATGGCGAGTAGTTCTTCGGCGGAGTTGAAGTCGAAGGGGATCTCGGCGGTGTCCATGTCTTCAAGCTTGGCATCTACCTGGTTTTGGTCAACCACAAAACCGCCGCCTACCGAGTAGTACGTGTTGGCGGTCAGCAGGCTGCCATCTTCGGCAAAGGCGCAAAGTTTCATGGCGTTAGGGTGATGGGGCAGGCTCTCTTCATGAAAGATAATGTCCTGGTCCCATTCAAACGTGACATCTTTCTGGCGCCCCAGCGATAGGCAACGCGTCTCTTTCAACGCCGCAATCGTGGTGTTGATAATTGAAGGATCGATGGTGTCCGGGCGTTCGCCCAACAAGCCCATGATAATGGCATGGTCGGTTCCATGGCCGATGCCCGTGGCGGAAAGCGAGCCATACAGATGCACTTCCAGGCGGCTCACCTGGTCGAGCAACTGGCTATCGCGCAGAACGGCCGAAAACTTGAAGGCCGCCATCATGGGGCCGACCGTGTGTGAGCTGGAGGGGCCGACGCCAATTTTGAAAAGGTCGAAGACACTAATAGGCATGGAAGACCTCTGAATGGGAAATAAAAAGTCGACTCACCCAACGTTGGACAGGGGAATCGCGAATTAATGCCGCGTAACCTGGTCCTGGCGTCGATTAATGAGCAGACTTGATGATTGTTCTGTGGATGAAAGGAGTAGCGTCAAGCAAGCGCGGCTAGTTGCCAAATACCACCGTGCGCCCATTGTGCAGAAAGACTCGCCGCTCAAGGTGATAGCCAATAGCGCGGGCGAGCGTCAGACACTCTATATCGCGCCCTTTGGCGACCAGGTCCTCAGGGTAGTGTGCATGATCAACTGGCTCCACCCCTTGAGCAATAATCGGCCCCTCGTCCAAGTCGTTATTGATGTAGTGCGCCGTAGCGCCTACCAGCTTAACGCCTTTTTCGTAGGCCTGGTGGTAGGGCTTGGCACCTTTGAAGCCCGGTAGTAGTGAGTGGTGAATGTTGATGGCTCGCCCGCTCAACAGCTCGCACATGCTCGGTGACAATACCTGCATGTAGCGCGCCAGAATTACTAGCTCCGCCCCGGTATTCTCAATAATCTCGAGTACCTGGGACTCCTGCTCGGTCTTGGTCTCGGGCGTGATAGGCAGATGATAGTAAGGCAGATCATGCCAGCTCGCTAAGGGCTCAAGATCCGGGTGATTGGAGATAATCGCCTTGATATCCAGTGGCAACTGCCCGGTACGGTAGCGATAGAGTAGGTCGTTTAAGCAGTGATCTGCCTTGGATACCAGAATGACCGCACCCGTGCGCTTGGCGGGAGGGGTCAGTTCAAATGTCATGCCGAAGTCGGTGGCGCGTGGCAGAAAATCCTCCTGAAACGCCTGCTCATCAAACGCTTCTCGCTCGGGGCGAAACTCCGCTCGAATAAAAAAGCGTTCACCCAGCCGATCATCAAATGAGCTCAGTTCGGTGATATAGCAGTGCTGCTCTTTTAAAAAGCGGGTCACCACATCGACCGTGCCCAGAATGCTGGGGCATTGGGCGGCAAGTATCCAGGTATCCGTCATTCGGCTCATGGCGCTTCTCTTTCATCAGCTTGATCAGCAGTCAGGGCAGGCCGGTGGTGCCGGCCTGCCGGCTTATTATTGTGTGTCGATACCATATTCCGCCGAGGCGTCGAGCAGCCAACGGTAGCAGTAGTCGGCAAAGCTGCGGCGCACCACCAATTCCCAGTGTGTCTCGGAAGGGCGGCGCAAAACCACGGTGGCCTTGGCAAACATGGTGGTTACCCCCTTGCCCACGGTAAATGTGCTGGGATGTACGTCATAGGAGACCGACTTCATCAGCACCTCGCGGGCGTTGTCGCCGCTTAGCGTTAGCACTGTCTGGCCGCCGCTTGCATTGACGATGCTCACGTGGGCATCGCCCAAGGCCTGGCGCAGCGCACTTTCTAGCGCGCCCTCTTCGCCGCCCGGCACAATCACTAGCCACTCGTCGGGTGAGAGCCACTGGATAGTGCGCTCGCCGCTATCGTCGTGTTCCAGAGCATTGGGCTTGGCTGGTAGGCTCATGCCCAGCGTGGCGCGAACCGCTTCATCGAGCACGATGGCCCCGCCGCGCAGCACCAGGTGGCCCAGCAGTGCTTTTTCACGCAGGACAACGCCTGCCTGACCGTTAGTGCGGGGCGCCGGGTGCTGCTGGTAGCTCCACGCCAGAGGAGATTCGACCTGCGGATTGCCGTCGGGCACGGTGTTGAACTCGCAAACGTTAGGTACACTCGCGTTAGACATGCTGGCGCTCTCCTTTTGGATCGATGAAGACAGGGCTTACGATTTCAGCTTCATGCACTGTGCCATCGGTCATGGGAATATAGACGGTCTGCCCCATCCGCTCGTGACCACCCATTACCACGGCAAGGGCGAAGCCGTGTTTGAGCGAGGCGCTGTAGTAACTCGACGTTACGTGCCCCTTCATGTCCATAGGGATCGACTGCTTGCCGTCAAAGACGACCTGGGCGCCTTCCTCCAGTACCACGCTTGGGTCTTTGGGTTTCAGGCCGACAAACTGCTTGCGGTCCGTACGGCGGGTATCGGGGCGTGACAGGGCTCGCTTGCCGATCCACGGGAAGGGCTTGTCGTAGCCGATCGCCCAGCGCATTCCAAGATCTTCCGGCGTCACCGAACCGTCGGTATCCTGGCCGACAATGATCAGGCCTTTTTCCGCACGCAGGACGTGCATGGTTTCGGTGCCGTAAGGCGTCAGGTTGTACTTTTTACCGTGCTCGAAAAGCTTCTTCCAGACGTGCATGGCGTAGTTGGCTTGCACGTTGATCTCGAACGCTAGCTCGCCGGTGAACGAAATGCGGAAGATGCGCGCGGGCACCTCGGCGACCGTGGCATCGCGCCAATCCATGAACTTGAAGTTCTCTTTATCAAGATTCATGTCGGTCAGCTCGGACAAAAGCTTGCGGGCGTCCGGGCCGGTCACGGTCATGGTTGCCCAGTGGTCGGTCACCGAGTTGAAGTAGACCTGAAGCTCCGGCCACTCGGTCTGGTGCCACAATTCTAGCCACTCGAGCACGCCTGCCGCGCCGCCGGTGGTGGTGGTCATCAGGAAGTGGTTATCACCCAGGCAACTGGTGGTACCATCATCCATCAGCATGCCGTCGTCTTTACACATCAGGCCGTAACGCACGCGGCCAGGGGCGAGCTGGGCCCACTTGTTGGTATAGACGCGACCCAGGAACTCGCGGGCATCCGGGCCTTGAATATCAATCTTGCCAAGCGTCGAGGCATCCAGAATACCCACGCCTTCGCGCACCGCCAGGCACTCGCGGTTGACTGCATCGTGCATGGTTTCTTTCTTGCCATTCACGGTGCGGGGGAAGTACCACGGGCGTTTCCACTGGCCGACATCCTCGAACTCGGCGCCGTTTTCCACGTGCCACTGGTGCAGCGCGGTGTAGCGCTCAGGGTCAAACAGCTCGCCGCAGTGACGGCCAACGATGGCGCCAAAGGTCACCGGCGTATAGTTGGGCCGGAACACGGTGGTGCCTACTTCGGGAATCGAGCGTTTCAGACAGCGTGCAGCAATCGCCATGCCGTTGATGTTGCCAAGCTTGCCTTGGTCGGTACCAAAGCCCAGCGCCGTGTAGCGCTTGACGTGCTCAATGGATTCAAAGCCTTCGCGGGTGGCAAGCTCAATACCCGCCGCGGTGACATCGTTTTGCAGGTCAACAAACTGCTTGGGCGCGCGTAGGGCGCTCTTTTCATGCGGCACTTGATAAAGCGCGCAGGAAGGCGCATCACGCCGCGCTCGAGTGGCGGGCAGGGCAGCTTCCTCGGCGCTGTTAAAGCCGCACTCCAGCGCTGCCTGACACCCAATGCGAGCGCCATCAGCAAGCGTTTCGCCGAGGGCATAATAGCCCGCCACGCCGCCAGCCGACTGCATGCCCTTGACCGTGCCGGGCACAAAACCTAATAACTCTTCGTTCCATGCCGGGCGTGTGCCGGTGTGTGAGGAGAGGTGGATCACCGGGCTATAGCCGCCGGAGGTGGCGATGGTATCGCACTCAAGCTCTTCGGCTTTGCCGGTCACCACGAAACGCTCAAGATCAATGGCCGAGACGCGTGCGCCGGTAACACGCTGATTACCGCGTGCTTCGATGACGGCACTGCCGGTGATCACGCGAATACTGCTGTCGCGTGCCTGGCGAACCAGGTCGCCATCGGGGTTGGCGCGGGCATCGACAATGGCGACGACCTTACGTCCGGCTTCTTTCCAATCGAGGGCTGCGCGGTAAGCGTGGTCGTTGCTGGTGGAAAGTACCAGGCTGTTGCCGGGCACCACCGCGTAGCGGCGAATATAGTTGGATACGGCGCCTGCGAGCATGGTGCCCGGCAAGTCGTTGTTGGCGTACACCAAGGGGCGTTCGTGGGCGCCGCTGGCCAGCACCACTTGGCGGGCGCGCACGCGGTGAAGACGCGCACGTGATTCACCGGGGAAGCCCGCTTCACGGGCGGTATCGGCCATATGCTCGGTACGCCGCTCGTGCAGCGTGACAAAATTGTGGTCGTGATAGCCGTTGGCGGTGGTGCGTGGCAGCAGCGTCACGTTATCCATCGCGCCAAGCTCTTTTACTGTTTGCTCAACCCAGCGCGTCGCTGAAACGCCATCCAGGGTTTCGCGGCTATCCAGTAGCGAGCCGCCCATCTCTTCATGTTCATCACACAGGATCACACGCGCACCGGAACGCGCGGCAGAAAGCGCCGCGGCAAGCCCCGCTGGGCCCGCGCCAATCACCATCACATCGCAGTGGTGATGCATGTGATCATAAATGTCCGGATCGGACTCGGTCGGTGCACGACCCAGCCCCGCGCCCATGCGGATGTACTTCTCATAGGTCATCCACATCGAGGCAGGGGCCATAAAGGTCTTGTAGTAGAACCCTGGCGGCATAAAACCACCGCCCAGCTTGCCTACCCAGCTCATTACGTCACGCTGAACGTTGGGCCAACCATTGGTACTGCGCGCCACCAGGCCGTTGTACAGGCCCTGCTGGGTAGCGCGGACGTTGGGCACCTGGGTGTCATTCTTGGCGCCCAGCTGAACGACGCCATTGGGCTCTTCGGCACCGGCGGCGACAATGCCGCGAGCGCGTGAATACTTGAAGCTACGGTTGACGATATTCACGCCGTTGGCGAGCAGTGCCGAAGCGAGCGTGTCGCCTTTCAGACCCTGGTAACGCTGACCGTTAAAGGTGAATTCAAGCACTTGGGAACGATCGACACGCCCACCGGCATCAATACGATTTTTCTGGGTCATGACGAGGCCTCCTCATTCAGTGCTTTATTTTCAGGCCCTGCGCCCACGGTCTGCCAGCCGCCATCGGCCACCTGACCACCTTGTTCGTGACGAGCATCGGGCGTTGTCGCCGTAATGCTTGGCTGCTCACCCATGGGGTAGGTTTCGAGAATTTCGTAGGTCACCGTATTACGGGTGATATTGAAGAACTTGCGACAGCCCACCGAGTGCACCCACATTTCGTGGTGAATGCCGCGCGGGTTGTTGCGGAAGAACAGGTAGTCACCCCACTCCTCGTCGCTGGTGTTGTCCGGGTCGGAAGGGCGCATCAAGTGGGCCTGGCCGCGAGGGTGGAACTCCTCTTCCTCGCGGTGCTCCTTGCAGTAGGGGCAGAAGATATAAAACATGATGGGCTCTCCTCAGTGCGCCACGCCAGCGGCGCCGTGTTCATCAATCAGCGCACCGGTATTGAAACGGTCGATGGAAAAAGGCGCAGCGATGGGGTGCATTTCACCCTTGGCCAGGCTTGCGGCGAAAACATGCCCGGAGCCGGGGGTCGCCTTGAAGCCACCGGTGCCCCAGCCACAGTTGAAATACAGACCTTTAACCTTCGTTTTGGACAGGATCGGGCAAGCATCCGGGCAGGTATCGACGATGCCGCCCCACTGGCGGTTCATGCGCACCCGAGAGAACATCGGGAACATCTCGACGATGGCCTGAAGGGTGTGCTCGATGGTCGAGTAGCTGCCGCGCTGGCCGTAACCGACGTAGCCGTTGATGCCCGCCCCGATGACCAGGTCGCCCTTGTCGGACTGGCTGATGTAGCCGTGAACGTGGTTGGACATGGTGACGGTATTGAGGACCGGCTTGAGCGGCTCGGACACTAATGCCTGCAGCGGATGGGATTCCAGCGGCAGCTTGATGCCCGCCATGTTAGCCAATACGCCGGAGTTGCCCGCCGCCACGCAGCCCACGGTATTGGCTTCGATATCACCGCGGTTGGTGTGGACGCCCAGCACCTTGCCATCGCGAATCTTGAAGCCGGTGACCTCGGTATTCTGCAGAAGATCCACGCCGAGAGCATCGGCACCACGCGCATAGCCCCAGGCCACCGCATCGTGGCGCGCCACGCCGGCACTCTTCTGCCAGGAAGCGCCCATGATCGGGTAGCGGGCGCGGCTGGAAATATCCAGTTGAGGCTCGATCTCCTTGATCTGTTGCGGAGTGACTACCTCGCTGTCGATACCATTCAAACGGTTAGCGTGAACGCGGCGCTGAATATCACGCATGTCCTGCAGGGTGTGGCCCAGATTGAGTACACCGCGCTGGGAAAACATCACGTTGTAGTTCAAATCCTGGGAGAGGCCCTTCCACAGATCCAGCGAGTGGTTGTAAAGCCGCCCTGATTCATCCCATAGATAGTTAGAGCGTACGATGGTGGTATTACGTGCGGTGTTGCCGCCGCCCAGCCAGCCCTTTTCAACCACGGCGACATTCTTGATGCCGAACTCTTTCGCCAGGTAGTAAGCAGTGGCTAGCCCGTGACCGCCACCACCGACAATGATGACGTCGTAGCGCTTCTTGGGCTCAGGGTTGCGCCACTGGCGCTCCCAGTTCTCGTGATGTCCAAGCGCATGTTTGACCAGTCCGAAGCCGGAATAACGTTGCATAAAGTTTCTCCTTGATCGGCTCCGCGGAGCCGGCTGGCGGCTATCGTCAGGCGATTGAGGCGCTATCGGCTACGTGCTCACTGGTGGTTTGGGCTTGGCCATATACCGGGTAGTGGGCACACAGGTCGGCGACGTTTTCGCGTACCTGGTTTTCTACGTCAGTGGTGTCCTGCTGGTCGGCCAGTACGTCAAGAATGTCGCAAATCCAGCCTGCCAGGTGCTCACAGTCTGCCTCAACCATTCCGCGGGTGGTTACCGCCGGAGTGCCAATGCGCAGGCCCGAGGTAACGAAGGGGCTTTGCGGGTCGTTTGGCACAGTGTTCTTGTTGACCGTGATATGCGCGCGCCCAAGGGCTGCGTCGGCATCTTTACCGGTAATGCCCTGTTTGATCAGCGAGACCAGGAACAGGTGATCGTCGGTACCGCCGGAAACCACATCAAAACCACGCTCAACGAAGACGCGCGCCATCGCACGGGCGTTGGCGATTACCTGACGCTGGTAGTTAACGAAGTCCTGGTTCATGGCCTCTTTGAACGCCACCGCTTTGGCCGCGATCACATGCATCAGCGGACCGCCCTGCTGGCCGGGGAATACCGCGCCATTGAGCTTCTTGTAAAGTGTCTCGTCGCCATCGGCGGAGAGAATCAGGCCGCCGCGCGGGCCGCGCAGTGTCTTGTGGGTCGTGGTCGTCACGACATGGGCGTAGGGCAGCGGGCTCGGGTAGAGACCAGCAGCTACCAGGCCCGCTACGTGGGCCATATCGACCATCAGATAGGCGCCGACTTCATCGGCGATGTTACGGAAACGGCGCCAGTCGACCACGCGTGAATAGGCCGAGAAACCCGCAATGATCATTTTCGGCTTATGCTCTCGCGCCAGCCGCTCTACTTCGTCGTAGTCGATTTCGCCGGTGCCTTCGACCAGGCCGTACTGGATAGCGTTGTAGTGCTTGCCCGAGAAGTTGGGGGCTGCACCGTGGGTCAGGTGGCCGCCGTGGGCCAGGCTCATGCCCAGAATAGTGTCGCCAGGACTTACCAGCGCCATGAATACCGCCGCATTGGCCTGAGCGCCGGAATGGGGCTGCACGTTGGCATAGTTGGCACCAAACAGGCTGCAAGCCCGCTCGATAGCCAGCGCTTCCACCTTGTCGACGAATTCACAGCCGCCGTAATAGCGCTTACCGGGATAGCCTTCGGCGTACTTGTTAGTCAACTGGGTGCCTTGTGCTTCCATCACCAGCTTGCTGGTGTAGTTCTCAGAGGCGATCAGTTCGATGTGGGCTTCTTGACGCGCTGTCTCTTCAGCGATTGCCGAGGCAAGGGCCGTGTCGTAGTTGGCCAAGCGGGCTTCGGGAGAAAAATTATTGTGAGTCATCTGGGTCTCCAGGCTAGTCGCTTATATTCGGTCTGGGAGTTTGTTAGCGTCAGGAATGGCATCACCATTCACGCTATCGTGCCGCGATAGTATCGCTGGGCTTGCCCCCCAAGATGCTTACCGACGTCACCGCTCGGCGTATTTGCGACATTGACGTGAATTTTTTATGGGCCTTTATAAGGCGTCGCTCATTTATTGCTCGACGTCGTTTATAAGTAATTGCGGGTAGGCCGGGTGCGTCATGCTGCGGCAACAGGCTAATCTTTAATTGGCCTGCTGATCAGGAAGCGTTTCTCGAAAGCGCTTCACATACGCCAGCTCGATTTAAAATAATGATGCCAGCGCAGTTGTTGGAGTGGCCCTTGATAGCGTCCTTGAGACCGCTCTCTGAGAAAACCTCTTGAGACTGCGCCAGCACCCGGAAGAGAGGATTTCGCATGTCCAACAATCGTGGTGTTGTTTATATCGGCGACGGTAAAGTCGAAGTTCAGGATATCGCCTACCCGAAAATGGAAACGCCCCATGGCAAGCCCATTGATCACGGTGTCATTCTGAAAGTAGTGTCCACGAATATTTGCGGCTCCGACCAGCACATGGTACGCGGACGCACCACGGCGCCTACCGGTATGGTGCTGGGGCACGAGATCACCGGTGAGGTGATCGAAAAAGGCAAGGGCGTCGAGTTTCTAAACATTGGCGATATTGTATCCGTTCCCTTCAACGTCGCTTGCGGCCGCTGCCGCACCTGTAAAGAGGGCCACACCGGTCTTTGCCTGCATGTTAACGATGACCGAGCGGGCGGTGCCTACGGCTATGTTGATATGGGTGGCTGGGTGGGCGGTCAGGCGCACTACGTAATGGTGCCCTACGCTGACTTCAACCTGCTCAAGTTCCCGGACCGTGATCAGGCCATGAGCCAGATTCGCGATCTAACCATGTTGAGCGATATTCTTCCGACCGGTTTCCACGGCGCCTTGAAAGCGGGCGTTGGTGCGGGTTCCACCGTGTACGTAGCGGGCGCAGGCCCTGTAGGGCTGGCCGCTGCCGCCTCGGCACGCCTGTTAGGCGCAGCGGTAGTGATGATTGGCGATTTCAACAAGGATCGCCTGGAGCACGCCCGCAAGATGGGCTTTGTACCGATTGATCTAAGCAAGCATGACCGTTTGGGCGAGATGATTGCTGCGGTGGTCGGCGAGCCTAGTGTGGACAGCGCCATTGATGCGGTGGGCTTTGAAGCGATCGGGCATGGCGGTAAAGAGCAGCCGGCAGTGGTGCTTAACCAGATGATGGAAGTCACTCGCGAAGGCGGTTCTATCGGCATTCCTGGTCTATACGTAACGGAAGATCCGGGTGCGACCGAGAAAGCTGCACAAACTGGTAGCCTGAGCCTGCGCTTTGGCCAGGGCTGGGCCAAGGGGCTCTCGTTCCATACCGGCCAGACGCCGGTAGTGCAGTACAACCGCCAGCTGATGCAGGCCATTCTGCACGGGCGTTTGAACATTGCCGAGATCGTTAACGCCCAGGTGATTTCGCTGGAAGATGCGCCAGCAGGTTACGAGCAGTTCGATGCGGGCGTGGCCAGCAAGTTCGTGCTTGATCCGCATGGATTGCTTGGTGTTGCCTGATTAAGCGCTAAAAGAAGCGGGTAACCAACGCTAATAACGCTCATGGCTACGTGCCATGGGCGTTTTTTGTGTCCGCTTAAGGCGAGTGTACGGCACAAAAACGGATACCGAGGAGCTCAGTATCCGTTTTGGGATCGGGCTAGTGGTGAATAAGGGGCTACCGCATTAGAAGTCGACTACCAGGTCACCTTTCGGTTTGCTGCAGCAGGACAGAATGTAGCCCTCTTCAATATCTTCGTCGGTGATACCGCCGTTATGCTCCATTTCCACCTCGCCAGATTTCAGCTCCACTCGGCAGGTGCCGCAGATGCCCATACCGCAAGCCTTGGGAATATGCAGCCCCAGCTTGGCGGCTGCGGCGTGAACCGTTTCGCCTGCTTGTATGCGTACACTTTTGCCCGACTGGGCAAATTCGATGTTGATCAGATCCTCAGGCTCTGCTAGCTCGGCTTCCACTTCGGCCTGCTCGGCAAGCTCCAGGACGTCTTCCTGAACGTCAACCGGCGTCTCGCCAAACAGCTCTTCATGGTAGTGGTCCATGTTGTAGTTGTTGGCGCGCAAAATCGCTTTGATGGCATTCATATACGGTACGGGGCCGCAACAGAAGATCTCCCGCTCAAGGAAGTCCGGTGCCATCAGCTCAAGCATGGGCTGGGTGAGAAACCCGCGGTAGCCAGCCCATGCCTCACCGATATCTTCTTTCTTCTCGCACACGATATGGAGCTTGAATTCGGGGATGCGCGAGAACATGTGCACCAGCTCGCGATGGAAAATGACATCGCGCGGGGCACGGGCGCTGTGGATGAACTCCACATCGACGTTGGCGTTGGTATCGAAGAGCCAGCGCGTCATCGACATTAGCGGTGTGATGCCTACACCGCCTGAGAGAAGCAGCACCTTCTCGGCAGGAAAGTCGATGGAGTTGAAGTTGCCCACCGGGCCATGGACCACCAGCTCGTCGCCGACCTTTAAATTGGCATGCAGCCAGTTGGAGACCTGGCCTCCCGGCACCTGCTTGACCGTGATTGAGAAGCTGTAAGGCACAGAGGGAGAGCTTGAAATCGTATAGGAGCGCATAACGGGCTGATTATCGATTTCGAGCTCTAGTGTCACAAATTGGCCCGGCTTGAAGAAGAACATTACCGGCTGTTCAGCCATAAAGCAGAACGTGCGAACGTCCCAGGTTTCCTGAATGATCTTCACGCACCGCACATGGTGGCGGCCGTTGGTCCAGGTTTGGGTCGTGACGGGATTAAAGAAGTTCGTTGTCATCGTCGTCTCAATATGGCCGTGCTATCGCGTTGCCTTCACCGGCCCGTCCTGTCTGCACGGTCCAGCACCATTAACCTGCATTCTGGGTACGCGCTTTATGACCAGCTTGCCTGTTAGCGACACGCACTTACCTTGCGGCACCTTCTGCCTATCAAAAATCTCCGCCCACGTCGTCGCCACGCCACATAGTGTCGTGGGCAGACAATTGAAAGCAAATGGCGTGGACCACAATCCATCAACAAGTAGCAAGCGCTGCGCGCTTCACACAATCGCCAGGTTCAGCAACTTAACAACAACACAATTACGTTTGGTTAATGACTCTGTCGCCACCCTGGGTAAGGGAGGCGGTATTTAAAAGGATATCTGGTATGAACAAGACAATGGATGACACACTCAACGACCCTCTGGCTGCCATGCGTGAAGCGACGGTTGATATGCTACAGTCCCGCGCGCACGCGTTTTCTCTACCCCAACCGTTCTATAACGACGCCCGCTTGTTTGCGCTCGACATGCAGGAAGTCTTTGAAAAAGAGTGGCTATTCGCAGGGATGACTTGCGAGATCCCGGCCAAGGGCAACTTTATGACCTTGGAAATCGGTGATAATCCCGTTGTGATTGTGCGTGGCGGTGAAGGCCAGATTCATGCTTTTCATAACGTATGTCGCCATCGTGGCTCACGGCTGTGCACCAAGGACAAAGGAAAAGTCGCTAAACTGGTATGCCCCTACCATCAGTGGACTTACGAGCTTGACGGCCGCTTGCTGTTTGCCGGAAGCGACATGGGTACGGACTTCGACCTTAACCAGTTCGGGCTGAAGCCGGTTAGCGTGCGCACGGCGGGGGGCTTTGTATTTATTAATCTGAGCGATAACCCGCCCGCCATCGACGACCTCCTGGAGACGCTTGAGCACTACCTTGAGCCGTACCAGATGGATAACGTCAAGGTCGCTGTAGAGTCGAGTATTATTGAGCAGGCCAACTGGAAGCTGGTCATCGAGAATAACCGCGAGTGTTATCACTGTAATGGTGCGCACCCAGAGCTTTTGAACTCGCTAATCGAGTTTGACGATACCGAAGACCCGCGCGCGACGGACAAATATAAAGACCTGGTGACCCGCAAGCAGGCCGATTGGAACGGCGAGCAGGTGCCTTGGCGGCTCAAGCGCTTTGACAAGCGTAACCGCCTGACGCGCACACCGCTACTTGATGGCGTGGTCTCCATGACCATGGATGGCAAGCCAGCGTGTAACAAGCTGATGGGCCGGTTGACCAGCCCGGACATGGGCTCGCTGCGCATTCTGCACCTGCCCAACTCCTGGAACCACTTCATGGGCGACCATGCCGTCGTGTTCCGTGTATTGCCGCTTGGCCCGCAGAAAACCATGGTCACGACCAAGTGGCTGGTGCACAAGGACGCGGTAGAGGGCGTGGATTACGACCCGGAAAACATGCGTCGCGTGTGGGACGCCACCAACGATCAGGATCGCCAGCTGGCGGAAGAGAATCAGCGCGGTATCAACTCCAAGGCCTACCAGCCCGGCCCCTATTCACCAACCTACGAGTTTGGCGTCATCGACTTTATTGATTGGTACTCCGAGCGCATGCTCAGTAATTTGGGAAGCGATAGCGTATCGCTGCAGTTGGCGCAGGGCTAACAGCACGCTGATGATGGGCTGGCCCGCTTTGGCGGGCCAGCCTGCGTTTAGCAATTGCCAATCCGTTCATCAACGCATTAATCAATCAGCTCATGCCCTTACTCAAAGGGCAGAAAACGCTCAATAGCGTGGCGCACCGAAGGCAGCAGAATGTCCTTTTGATCGATAAGCTTGCGCACCAACGCTGGCAGCTCGGCAACCGCCTGCTTGCGATGGGTCTCAGCGGCGATTTGAGCACATGTATCGGGGTCGGCGTGCTCTGGAATATCGATACCCAGCGCGGTCAGCTGTGCCCGAAAATCATCACCATCAATCAGTTCGACAATCATCATGACGGCATCCTCTCTTGTGTTGGTTGTTGGTCTGTCAGTGTACCTATAAATCGGCTGGCAATAGCGCTGGCAACGCGGCAATAGCTATGCCGGGGTCGGTTTTGAATAACTGGGCAAGTGAGTATCGCCTAAAAATTTAAACGCCCTATCCGCTACCTCGGCGGTTAGCGTACAGAAAAAAATAACAATGAGGATAACCTATGGACCATGATGATCCTGTTTTGACCCCCGGTCAGGATAACAAGCAGGTGATGGGGCTGGATTTCCATAACCCCGTCTTTCCGCTCTCCGCACTCGCCATTCTGCTGTTTATTCTTTATGCGCTGATCTATCCCGATGCTGCGAATACCCAGCTTGGCCTTGCCAAGAACTGGTCGATTGAGCATTTCGACTGGCTGTTCATGATTGCGGGTAATATTTTTGTAGTGTTCTGTCTGGCGCTTATCTGTCTTCCGGTTGGGCGGATACGCTTGGGCGGAAGTGATGCCAAGCCGGAATACTCGCGCACCTCCTGGTTCGCCATGCTGTTTGCGGCGGGTATGGGTATCGGGCTGATGTTCTGGAGTGTTGCTGAACCAGTGGCCTACTACACCGATTGGTACGGTACACCCTTGAATATTCCCCCAGGTACACCGGAGGGCGCTAGCGCCGCCATGGGCGCCACCATGTTTCATTGGGGGCTTCATCCATGGGCGATCTATGGCGTTGTCGCGCTATCCTTGGCTTTTTTTACCTACAATAAAGGCTTGCCGCTAACCCTGCGCTCTGCTTTTTACCCGATTTTGGGTGAGCGAACGCGCGGCTGGGCAGGCCATGCCATTGATATTCTTGCCGTATTAGCAACCATCTTTGGCTTGGCAACGTCGCTTGGCTTTGGCGCTACCCAAGCGGCTGGCGGGCTTGCCTATCTTTTCGGCATACCCAATACCCTTGGAACACAGATGGCAATCATCCTGGTGGTTACGGTGATTGCACTGTTTTCGGTATGGCGGGGAATCGACGGCGGCGTCAAGCTGTTCTCGAACATCAATATGGTGGTCGCGGCAGTGCTGCTGCTGTTTGTGGTAATCGCCGGACCGACGCTGATGATTATAACGGGAATTGGCACCACAGCAGTGGACTATGTCAGCCATATCCTGCCGCTTTCGAACTGGATTGGCCGCGATGATGACGTCTGGTATCACGGCTGGACCATCTTCTACTGGGCGTGGTGGATCTCCTGGTCGCCGTTTGTGGGGATGTTTATTGCCCGCGTATCCCGGGGGCGCACGGTACGCGAGTTCCTGATTGCGGTGCTGTTGGTGCCGACGCTGGTCACGCTGGTATGGATGAGCACCTTTGGCGGCGCGGCACTGTTTCAGGCCGAAAATAGCATGGGCGAATTAGCCAACGGCATCAGCGACGTTTCGCTTGCCATGTTCCACATGCTGGAGCTACTGCCGTTCACTGGCATCACCTCGACGCTGGCGATTGTGCTGGTGCTGGTCTTTTTCATTACCTCGGCGGATTCTGGCTCCCTCGTCATCGACAATATCACCGCGGGCGGGAAAACCGATGCGCCCAAGGGGCAGCGGGTGTTCTGGGCCGCGCTTGAAGGTGTCATCGCTGGTGTGCTGCTTTACGGTGGCGGTAGCGCGGCGCTTAGCGCGCTGCAAGCAGGCGCGGTGGCGACAGGGTTACCCTTTACGCTGGTGCTTCTGCTGATGTGTTTCAGCCTTTATAAAGGGCTTCACAAGGAGTGGCGCGAGCTCAATGCGGTGCCCAAAATAGCGCGATAGTCAGATTTTTTGCTGTACTTTGTTGTTGCCAATAGGGGCGCCATTTCAATGGCGCCCCTATTGGTTAGCGGATATCGTGTCGTGATTCCTGCATGCGTTGCCGCTAATAGCAAAGAGTAGGCAGCCAAAGCATTGCACCATGGCTAAGCAATATTAATAACCTGACGGCTATTCTCATGATTTACACCATCGCAATACTGCTCAGCCTGGTGGGCTACTTTGTTATCGGGCATCTCGCCGGACGGCGCGTCAAAGGTCTGGATGATTATCTGGTTGCTGGCCGCAATGCCCCCACGTTTTTTATCCTGGGCACGCTGGTAGCAAGCTATCTCAGCACCAGCGCGTTTCTCGGTGAAACGGGTTTTGCCTATCAGGGCTATCCGTTTGTGATGCTGATCTTCGCGGCCGTCAGCACCTCGGGATGCCTGCTGGGTGCGCTGGTGTTTGGGCGTTACCTTCGGCGTAGCGGGGCACGTACCGTGCCGGAATTTTTTGGCAAGCGCTTTGCCTCACGCCGTGTTCAGGTGATTGCCGGGCTGACCACAATTATCGGCCTGGGCGCGTATCTGTTAGGCGTTATGCAGGGCGCGGGCATCATGTTCTCTGAGCTGACCGGTATGCCGTACTGGGTCGGGTTGGTATTGGTGTGGGCAACGTATACGGGTTTTATTCTCTATTCGGGATCGCCCGGTGTCATGCTCACCGACACCATCATGTTTGTGATCTTCTCGCTGGCAGCCTTGGGCGGTTCGATCTATGTGATTCAAGATTTGGGCGGGTGGAACGGTGTGGTGGAAGGCCTGCTTACCCAAACCGACAAGCCCGGCATTGCGCTATGGCACGGCGTGCTGGAAGGGCCTGAGGCCAGCTTCTCTTCGCCTGGCGAGGCGCTTACCTGGGGACTAACACTCGGCCTTGTGTGGGCGGCGGTGCTGGCGGCGAGCCCTTGGCAATCCAGCCGTTACTTGATGGCCCGCAATGAGCACGTGGTGATGCGTTCGGCCATGTTGACGGCGGTGGCGCTGGCCATCTTCTACGCATTGATGATGATGACCGGGGCGGCCATCAATCTTTACGATGCTGGGCTGGACCCGGAGCGCTCCATGATTTGGGTGGCGCTCAACGTGCTGCCAACCTGGCTTGGCGTGGTCATTCTAACGGGCGTCTTTGCGGCGGGGCTATCGTCTTGCTCGACGTTTCTGTCGATCATCGGCTTTAGCCTCTCCAACGATATCCTCTCAGCCTCGCAAGATGAGACGTCGGCCATGCGTAAAAGCCGTATTGCGGTGCTCGCTGCGGGCTTGATAGCACTGCTGCTGGCGCTGTTTCAACCGCCTGCGGTTATGTCAGTGGTATGGTTTGCCGCCACGCTATTTGCCTCTTCCTGGGGGCCGGTTGCCTTGATGAGCATCTGGAGCAAGCGGATTACCGCCGCAGGCGCGGGCTGGGGCTTAGCGGTGGGCTTTGTGGGTAACGTCGCGCTGTCGATGATGATTCAGGCCGAGTGGCTTAGCCTGCCGGTATATTTGCACCCGGTACTGCTAAGCACCTTGATGGCGCTGGTGTCGATTACGCTGGCTTCCAGGTTTACCCATGTCAGCCAGGCCGAGAAAGAGTACCAGACGTTTCTGCATACATTTGATGCTCAGGCCGTCAGTGGCTGGGTGACAGGCACCCGTGTGATTGCGCTGTGCACCATGCTTTCCGGTGGCGCCATCGGGGTATTTCTCTGGCAACAGTACGCGGTCACGCTGGCCGGGTTCGCCGAGCAGTTTAGTGTGCCTGGCAGTGCCGTGCAGGGCGGCTATATGCTGGCGGTCGGCTGCGGGAGCATGTTGCTGATGGCGGGAGCCGTAGGGTTCTGGGTAGTTCGCCCTCGCCAGCAGAAGGCTTCAACTGCGCCGGTGGCCGTGTCACCTGGTCGTTAACACGGCCTGGGCCGTGAGCCTGCGCTCAACTGTTACGCTTAACCGCTCACCCATGGGTGAGCGGTTGTCTTTTTCTGCCAACCGGGAGTCAATATCATGCAGTTAAGTGGTTATCAGCGCGGTCTGTTGATGGTGGTACTGGGGGTGGTGTTTCTCAGTTTCGACGGCCTGCTGATCCGCCTTGCCGATACCGAGGGTTGGACCATCGTCTTCTGGCGCGGCTTTTTGATGTTCTGTGTGCTGGGGCTTGCGTGTTGTCGAGGCAACCGACTGGCCACGCTACGCGTGAACCCTTTTTCATCGCTGGTTTCGGCAATACTGTTGGGGCTGATTTCGGCGTTTTTCGTACTCGCGGTGATGAACGCCAACGTAGCCAACGTGGTGGTGATCCTTAGCACTGCGCCGTTGTTCGCTGCCCTGTTTTCACGGGTGTTTCTCAAAGAGCGTGTCGCTTTGCGCACGTTGGTTGCGATCGCCGTCTGCATGCTGGGCATGAGTTTGGTCTTTATGGGCGAGGGCGCTCACGGCATGCTGGTAGGCAATCTTTATGCGCTGGCGGCGGCAGCGGCGATTGGCGGTAATTTGACGGTGCTGCGCCGCTTTCCGAGCATTGATCGCATCGTGGTGATTGCTGGCGGGGGCTTGCTTTCTGCGGCAATCGCGCTGCCTTTGGCTTCGCCGTTTGCGCTGGATGCCCCACGCTATGGCGTCCTCGCGGTGATGGGGCTTATTCAGATGCCGCTGGCCACCGTGCTGATCAACAGCGCTACCCGCTATCTGCCGTCGACGGAAGTGGCGTTGTTCTATCTGGTTGAAACCGCGCTGGGTACGCTTTGGGTATGGTGGTTGTTGGGCGAACAGCCCACAGCCTCAACGCTTGCGGGCGGGGCAGTGGTGATCAGCGTGCTGATGGTACATGCGGGGATTGGCCTGCATTTGGAAAGGCAGCGCCTGCGGCTATACCCGGGCTTTATGGGGAAGTAGTACGTTTGACGTTTGCCGCTTGTGAACCTGGACTAAAAAGCCCGCCGAGAAGGCGGGCTGACAGTATCGTTATCATGAAGCAGTGCGCCTAACGCAGTACTCCTTCCTCCTTGAGCAGTTTGAAGATCGCTTCGGCACCCTGTTCTGGGGTGACGTCGTTAAGCGTCTGCCCACCACCACCGCCGGACTTGGCAGCGGCGGCTTTGAAACGGTCACGCGCCGATGATGACTTAACGATCTTAAGCCGCTTGGGACGCTTGCGCGCTGGCTGGAACTGCCAAGTGCTTAGTGCTTCATCAAGCTCGCTGGCCGCTTTTTGATGGGCTAACTCGCCGCGCCTGGCGGGGCCAAAGGCACTTTGGCGGGCAGCGGGCGCGCTGCTGTCCACCGTGGCAAGCGCCGGTAGACGAATGCGCAGGCGCCGCCGCTTGCCGCGCGGCAATGCTTGCAGCACCGTGATCACCCCCTGCTCGACCTTTTCTACCGCCGCTAGACCGGTAATGATCGGCCAGCCAAGCGCCTCGGCCAGTAGGTAGGGCGTTACACCCGAGGCTTCGCCGGTTTCGGCGCGAGTACCGGTCAGCACCAACTGCGGGGCGCTGGCGCGTAACGCGTTGGCCAGCGCGGGGATTACATCGGCGTGGGGTTGCTGCTCGATCAAGCCAACAGAGTTGATACCCATGCCGAGATAGCCGCGGATGGCCTCTTCATGATCGCTATTTTGCTGGCCGGCATGTAGCAGGCTGACCGAGGCGTTTTCCAGCGTCAGGGCCATTTCTACCGCTCGGGCATCCTGGTCGGCGCGGCGTGCGCGCGCGGTCAGTGGGTGTTGGCCTACCGAAACCAGTACAGCGACGTTCAGCGCGTTGGCGGTTGATTGCTTGGCACTTTTGTTACTGACATCATGCGGCATCGCGATTCTCCTGCTGTTCAGCGCGGTACTGCTCAACCCGTGTAACAAGGGCAGCGAGTATCTGGCTGGCATCGCCGATCACTGCCAGGTCGGCACGTTTGACCATATCGCAGCCTTCATCGAGGTTGATCGCCACCACCTTCTCGCAGCTCTGAATGCCCTGAAGATGCTGGATAGCGCCGGAAATTCCTACCGCTACATAAACGCGGGCAGAGACCCAGGTGCCGGTGGCGCCCACTTGGCGGTCACGCGGCATAAAGCCGTCATCCACCACCACCCGTGAGGCGCCTTTGGTGGCGCCGAGCACCTCGGCAGCGTGATGATAGCTATCCCAGCTTTTCACGCCATTGCCAGCAGAAAGGATAAATTCTGCTTCCGCGAGCGATACGCTGGCCGGGTCCACCGCGACTTCGCCCATGTCCTCAATGCGGCCGAGTATTTCGGGAAGCCCGTTAGAAAGTGTGATCGGCTCAGCCGCGTGGCGGGTTTCGCTGACCGGGTCGGCGCACTCGGCCAAGGCCAGTACGATACGGGGCAGGACGCGGGTAATGTCGTTTCTACCTGCCGCACCACGTGCGGTACAGCGCCAGCCGGTTGCGCTTTCAGTGTCTGCCTCGACCTGCCAGACCTGAGCGGCCGGGCGCTCGCCAAGCCTTGTGGCGAGGCGCCTGCCGAGCTCACCGCCAACGCTTGAGTCGGGTAGCAGCCAGTAGCGGGGCATCATTTCACGATCTACGCTCTGCAAGGTGGCGACGCTAAGCTCCGGCAGGTAGCCCGAGAAACGCTCGCCTTCCAAGTGTAGTAGCCGGTCAATACCCGCCTCGTCAAAGGTGGTTTCTTTATGCTCGCCAAACACCACGGCCAGTACGGCACCAGGCTGGGCCGGGTCGGCATCGGCTAGCTGGCGGGCAAGCCCTAACAGATCACGGTCGTGGGAGGAAAGGCGCCCACCAGCCATATCCGGTACGACCGCCACCATAAAGGCGGGAGTGTCGATAGTGACCGGCGTCCTCGTATCCTTGGCCTCAACGCTGCGCCCTGGCGCCTGTGCCGCCTGCTGGACGCCGCTACGATCAATGCGCCGAATGCCGTTGGGACCGATGAAGCCGACCGCATGGGGGTTGCGGCGCATCACGCCGTTAGGCCCCATCCATTCGCTGGCTACTGCGCCGCCACCCAGTTCGGCGAGCATCTCAAGATGTTGCGGGTGCAGGCGGTTGCGGGCGATCCACTCTTTTCGAGGGTCACGACGAACAAACTCGCTCATGGCATTACCTCCAGGGTGGCGCGCGGTGATGCTGGCGCGGGCTTACTTTGGGTCGCCTTTTCGTCAGGCGTTGTGATGATCAACGCGTCGGCGACCAGTTCGGCGATATCCTTGATGTCAGCGCGGGGTTCTACCACGCCTTCAAGCATCGCAGTGCACTGTGGGCAGCCTACCGCGACCAGGTCAGCACCGGCTTCGCGAACATCTTCCATACGCATATCGGGAATCCGCTGCTTGCCAGGAATATCGGTGATCGGTGCGCCGCCACCGCCACCGCAGCAGCGCGAGCGATAGCCAGAGCGAGCCATCTCCTTAACCTCAATCCCTAGCGCCTTGAGCACCGCGCGTGGGGCTTCGTATTCACCGTTATAACGGCCCAGGTAGCAGGGGTCGTGATAAGTCACGTTGCCGCCTTTCCAGGCTTTGAACGTGAGCTTGCCGTCGGTGACGAGCTGGTTGATATAGGTGCTGTGATGGAAAACCTCATACCGGGAAGGCATGTCGGCGGTGCTGAGATCGGCGTACTCGTTTTTCAGCACGTGGAAACTGTGCGGGTCACAGGTAACGATGCGTGCGAAGCGGTACTGGCTCAACGTCTTAATGTTGCGCCGCGCCAAACTCTGGAAAGTAGCCTCATCGCCCAGACGGCGGGCGACATCGCCGCTATCACGCTCTTCATTACCCAGTACGGCGAAGTCGATCTCGGCAGCACGCAGCACACTGATAAACGCGCGCAGCGTGCGCTGGTTGCGCATGTCAAACACGCCATCGCCCAGCCACAGCAGCACCTCGGCTTCGCGCTTGTCGGCCATCAGCGGCAGATTGAGGTCTGCCGCCCAGTGCAGGCGTGAGTCAGGTTCGAAGCCGCCGGGGTTGTCGGTCGCAATCAGGTTGTCTAGCACTTCGGCGCCCTTATTGGGCGTATTACCGTGCTCCAGGGTCAGAAAGCGGCGCATATCGACGATGGCATCAACGTGCTCAATCATCATAGGGCACTCTTCAACGCAGGCGCGGCAGGTCGTGCAGGACCACAACGTTTCGGCATCCACCAATGCGCTACCCGTGCGGGCAACAATCGGGTCGTGGGGGCTGCCGCCATGCTCGCCGACCGGCTTGCCGGGGTAGGGCGAGCCTGCATAGTGGGCGTCGGTGCCGCCTGCCATGCCGACCACCATGTCCTGAATCAGCTTCTTGGGGTTGAGCGGCTGGCCGGCGGCAAAGGCCGGGCAGACGGCTTCACAGCGCCCACACTGAACGCAGGCATCAAAGCCTAACAGCTGGTTCCAGGTGAAGTCAGCCGGTACCTCAACGCCGAGCTTGGCACTTTCGTCATCCAGCGCCAACGGTTTGAGCCCGGTTGAGCGGTGCTCTCCGCCAGCGCGCTTGGAAAAACGCTCGGGGCGGCGATGGAAGGCCAGGTGCAGGGCGCCGGCAAAAGCGTGTTTCATCGGCCCGCCCCAGGTCATGCCGAAGAACATCTCGCCAAGGCCCCAAGTGATGACACCGGCCAGCACCAGTGCAGCCAGCCAGCCTGCTCCGCTTTGGAAAAAGCCTTCTGGCAGAATACCGGCAGTGGGCAGCGTCACCACGAACATGCCGATGGAGAACGCCATTAGGCTCTTGGGCAGGCGCATCCACGGCCCTTTGGAAAGCCGTGAGGGTGGCGGGCTGCGCCGCTTGGCAACCACTAAACTACCCAGGAACATGCTCACCGTGGCGGCCAGCAATACCCAGGCCAAGATAGTGCTATCAAGCCCAAAGCCATGCACCACAATCGCCAGTAATGCGGCCAGCACAAAGCCGCTCGCGGTGGCCACGTGGGTATGGGAGATGAGTTTATCCCGCTCGACAACGTGGTGTAGATCCACCAGGTAGCGCCTGGGTACCTGCATCAAGCCGCGGATAATCGGTGCAGGAGAGGGCCGCCCCTGGCGCCACAGACGCACACGGCGCACAGCTCCAATGGCAGCCAGTAACAGCGCAGAAAACAGCAGTATCGGTAGGAGGGTATCAAGCATGGCGTCTCTCCTCTCAGAGACACCGTAAGTACGAAATGTCATGAGCCTGATGGCCCATGACATTCAGCTTACAGCGTTAGTGGGTCAGAAGTCCTTGCATAACCGCAGCGCGTCATAAATGGCGGCATGCGTGTTGCGTGGCGCGGTGCAGTCACCCAGACGGAACAGCACGAAGCCATCGCCGCTTTCAGACAGACAGGGCTGAGGCTTGATCGCGTAGAGCGCTTCGATATCGGTCTGGCCCTTGTTACGCGACTGCTCCTTGAGGCTGTAGTAGAGGGCTTCATCCGGGCGCACGCCGTTTTCCACCACCACCTGATCCACCACCCGCTCTTCTAACGCGCCGGAGTACTCGTTTTCAAGCACCGCCACCAGTGAGTCGCCTTCGCGATATACCTTATGCAGGGCGAGATCCGAGGTCATGATCACCTCTTTCTCGTACAGGCTGCGGTAGTAGGTCGGGAAGGTGGTGCCACCCACCGCGGCACCCGGCTTGATATCGTCGGTAACGATCTCGACCTTTGATCCCTTGTCTGCCAAGTAGTCGGCCGCTGAAACGCCGGAGAACTCGCAGATAGTGTCGTAGACTAGTACATTCTTGCCCGGCGCTACGCTGCCGCTAAGAATGTCCCAAGTGCTGACCACCAGGCTCTTGCCCAGGTCGCTGTCGTAACCCCACTCCGGTACCTGGGAGAGGAACGGCTGCCCTCCGGTGGCCAGAATTACTATGTCCGGGCGCAGATCAGCAATGGTCGCTTCGTCGGCACGGGTATTCAGGCGCAGGTCGATCTCAAGGCGTGCCAGCTCCAGCTGGTACCAGCGAGTGATGCCAGCAATCTGATCGCGCTGGGGGGCTTTCGAGGCCAGAGTGATCTGACCACCGAGCTGATCCTGGGCTTCAAACAGGGTGACATCATGACCGCGCTTGGCGCATACGTGTGCCGCTTCCATGCCCCCCGGGCCACCGCCCACGATGACTATCTTGCGTTTGGGGCCTTCGCTTTTCTCGACAATATGCGGCAGCCCCATGTATTCACGTGCGGTCGCGGCGTTCTGAATACACAGCACGTCGAGTCCTTGGTACTGCCGGTCGATGCAGTAGTTGGCACCTACGCACTGTTTAATCTGGTCGATCTGGCCCATCTTGATTTTGGCGATGATGTGCGGGTCGGCAATATGAGCACGGGTCATGCCTACCAGGTCCACGTAGCCACCTTCAAGAATACGCTGGGCCTGATTGGGGTCCTTGATGTTCTGGGCATGGATGACCGGCACATTGACCACTTCCTTGATGCCTGAGGCCAGGTGCAGGAAGGGCTCCGGCGGAAACGACATGTTCGGAATGACGTTGGCCAGGGTGTTGTGGGTATCACAGCCAGAGCCTATCACGCCGAAGTAGTCGATCATGCCGGTGGCGTCATGATAGGCCGCGATGCGCTTCATTTCCTCGTGGTCGAGGCCATCGGGGTGGAACTCGTCCCCGGTAATGCGCAGGCCCACCACGAAGTCATTGCCCACCTCGGCGCGCACCGCCTTGATCACTTCCATGCCAAAACGCATGCGATTTTCGAAGCTGCCGCCCCACTCATCGGTGCGCTTGTTGACGCGCGGGCTCCAGAACTGATCAATCAGGTGCTGGTGTACGGCAGAGAGCTCAACGCCGTCGAGACCGCCTTCCTTCGCCCGGCGCGCGGCCTGGGCGAAGTCACCGATAATGCGCCAGATCTCTTCTACTTCGATCGTCTTGCAGGTCGAGCGATGCACTGGCTCGCGAATGCCCGACGGCGATACCAGCGTCGACCAGTCGAAGCCATCCCAGCGTGAGCGACGGCCCATGTGGGTGATCTGGATCATGATCTTGCCGCCATGCTTGTGCACGGCATCGGCCAGGTTCTGAAAGTACGGGATGATGCGGTCGGTCGAGAGATTGACCGAACTCCACCAGCCCTGGGGGCTGTCGATGGAAACAATCGACGAGCCGCCGCAGATGCACAGGCCGCAGCCGCCCTTGGCCTTCTCTTCGTAGTATTTGACGTAGCGGTCTGTGGTCATGCCGCCGTCGGTGGCGTGCACCTCGGCGTGGGCCGTACTGACCACACGGTTACGAATGGTTTGGTTGCCGATTTGGATCGGCTTGAACAGTGCCTCAAATGCCATGGCAGCGATCCTCAGTTCTTGGGCGTGACAACAAACAGGCCGTACTCACAGCCCTTTTCGGCGCCGCTTTGGGTCTGTTCGGCAACCGTGCGCAGCGAGCTTCCACGCGCACTCAGAATCTGGTCCATGGCACCGGCAAACCAGCCGGTGAACATGTACTCGATTTTACGGTCCACTTTGCCCATCTGATACACGAAGGCGCTGTGTTCAAGGCGCACGCGGGCCGTGCCTGCATTCAGGTCAATCTCTTCAGTCACGAAGATGCCCCAGCCGCGCTGCGAAAGACGCTTCATGTAGTGCTCGAACACGTCCACGCCTTCCATACCGTGGAGTTCGGCCTCTTTTTCACACCAGTGCCAAGCGCTTTTATAGCCCGCTTGGTAGAGGATGTCGGCGTATTTTTCAGCACCTAGGGCCTCTTCAATGGCGACGTGGTTGTTGACGAAGAAGTGGCGCGGGACATACAGCATCGGCAGCGCGTCGGTTGTCCAGATACCGGTTTCGCTGTCGACGTCAATCGGGAGCTCGGGGGCGGTTTTGGTCACGGTTGTATTCCTTACACTTATATTTATTCAAAAGACATTGAGTTATTCAGTGGCTTCCAGGATCTCGTCGAACGGCAGTACAGGCTGTGCATGTACTTATTCGCCCCACACATCCTTCAAGGTTCTAACCCAGTTCTCGCCCATGATTTTTCTGACCTGAGATTCGCTCAGGCCGCGCTTGAGAAGCGCCTCTGTCAAGTTGGGGAATTCGCCGATAGTACGGATACCTTCGGGATTAATGATCTTGCCGAAGCTGGTCAGGCGGCGGGCATAGCCCTTGTCGTGGGTCAGCCACTCAAAGAAGTTCTGGTCATGGCCTTGGGTGAAATCGGTGCCGATACCGATGGCGTCTTCACCCACGATGTTCATGATGTACTCAATCGCTTCGCAGTAATCGTCGATGGTCGAATCAACGCCCTTCTTGAGGAACGGGGTGAACATGGTGACGCCGACAAAGCCGCCGTGGTCGGCGATGAACTTGAGCTCTGCATCCGACTTGTTGCGCGGGTGTTCCTTGAGTCCGGAGGGCAGGCAGTGGGAGTAGCACACCGGCTTTTTGGACTCAAGAATGACTTCTTCAGAGGTCTTGGCGCCTACGTGGGAAAGATCGCACAGCATACCCACACGGTTCATTTCGGCAACGATCTCGCGGCCAAAGCCGGACAGCCCGCCGTCACGCTCGTAGCAGCCAGTACCGACCAGGTTTTGGGTGTTGTAGCACATCTGCACAATGCCTACGCCGAGCTGTTTGAAGATCTCGACATAGCCGATCTGATCTTCAAAGGCGTGCGCATTCTGGAAACCAAAGATGATTCCGGTCTTGCCCTCTTCCTTGGCGCGCATGATGTCGGCGGTGGTACGCACCGGGCGAACCAGGTCGCTGCACTCTTCCATCAGTTTGTTGGAGGCGACAATATTGTCCACCGTTGCCTTGAACCCCTCCCAAACCGAGACAGTGCAGTTGGCTGCCGTCAGGCCGCCACGGCGCATGTCTTCCAGCAGTTCGCGATTCCATTTGGCAATGATTAGGCCGTCAATGACGATGGCGTCCTGGTGTAATTCGGCAGGGTTCATAACGTGGCTCCTGAATTGTTTATGTAGGGAGCATAGCGCTGAGGTGGTGCCTATCTGCTCTTGGAAACGACGATGGAAATTCCAAAAGCGTCATCATGAGAAATGCAGGCACAGGAAGCCTGGTGAATAAGCAGAAAACACGGTACAAAAAAAAGAGCCGCCTTGCGGCAGCTCTAGTTCAGCGGTGGTACACCCGTTTAGCCAAGCGGAACGCTGGCAAAGGTGGGTTCGCCTTGGGCATAGGCCAGAGCCAGCAGCGCGCTTGATGCCGGCTCGTTGCTGACAGGTTCTGCTCCCCAGCGCTTCAGCAGAGGAGGAATTTTTTCCGGCGCTTTTTGGCGTGTATGGATGCCCAGGCGCTCATCGCGTGGCGGAATACCAAAACATTCCCGATAGCACTTGGAAAAATGCGGGGTAGAAACAAAGCCGCATACCGAGGCAATCTCAATGATCGAGAGAGGCGTTTGTTTGAGCAGTTGGCGCGCCCTGACCAGGCGCAGCTTTAGGTAATACCTGGAAGGCGAACAGTGTAAGTAACGCTGGAACAGTCGCTCCAGCTGGCGGCGGGAAACATCGACATAGCTTGCCAACTCATCAAGCTCAAGCGGCTCTTCAAGGTTGGATTCCATCAACGCGACGATTTCCAGCAACTTGGGCTGCGTCGTACCCAGCACGTGTTTTAACGGCACACGCTGCTGATCCTGCTCGTTACGCATACGCTCATAGACGAACATTTCGGAAATACCGGCGGAAAGCTCCTTGCCGTGATCGTGAGCGATCAGGTTGAGCATCATATCCAGCGGCGCCGTGCCGCCCGAGGCAGTGAAACGGTTACGGTCAATGGAAAACAGCCGCGTCGTCAGGACGATTTTCGGAAAGGCTTCCTGAAGAGAGGCCAGGCACTCCCAATGAATGCTGATTTCATAATGATCCAGTAAGCCCGCCTGACCCAGCGCCCAGCTACCGGTACAGATAGCACCCAAGCGTCGCAGCTGGCGCGACTGAGCCTGTAGCCATTGAATATGCTCACGGCTAACGCTGTGCTGAGGAGCGACCCCGCCACATACGACTACCCAATCAAGTGAGAGCGGCGCATGGATAGAGGCGTCCGGCGTCACATTAAGGCCGTCGCTGGCGCGCACCGGTGCACCGTCCTGAGTCAAGGTATACCAGCGGTAAAGCTCTCGCCCCGCCAACTGGTTTGCCATACGCAGTGGTTCAATCGCTGACGCCAGCGAAATGAGGGTGAAGTTGTCCAGCAGCAGAAAACCGAGCGTTTGCGGTATGTGCGAGTGACCTACTGGCATGGTTTTTTGGGATTGATCGGTGGTCATGGTCTTTACCTCTATCACCTAACATCATTGATGTTCTTTTTATTATCGTTCTATGTCGCTGGTGTCTTGTTGTGAGCCCCTGCGCTAGATACGTGCTGCTTGCCTGCATATTGGCACGAATGACGCTTATACTGACAAAGCAATCTGAAAGGCAACTCAACGGGTGTCGCAAATAGAATGCTTGAGGTCGTTTTAAAGGCGGTAAATACCGATACTAAGCGGGTGTCAGTGATTAGCGAAACGTTTTTTCAACATTCAGTGTCGTTTTAATAAGTCATTGAACCCAAAGGCTTTGCACGAAAAATCGCTATAAGCTCATAACCTGAATACGCAAGGAGGCATCAATGGCCAGGTTTTTCAAGGAGTTCCGCGAGTTCGCCGTTAAAGGCAATGTGGTAGACATGGCGGTGGGCATCATTATCGGCGGCGCGTTTACACTGATTGTGCAGAGCCTGGTAAAAGATGTCATGAATCCGGTGATCGGCCTGTTGGTCGGCGGTATCGACTTCTCTAACCTGTTTGTCGTGCTTCGAGAGGGAGCAACGTCAGCGCCGTACCCCACACTTGCGGCGGCTCAGGAAGATGGTGCGGTGACCCTCAACCTTGGCCTGTTTATCAATGCGGTCGTCAGTTTTACGATTGTTGCCTTTGTGGTCTTCATGCTGGTGAGGACTATCAACCGCTTAAAGCGTGAAGAGGTAGAGGCGCCCAAAAGTCCGGTCGAAAAGCCCTGCCCCTACTGCTATATGACGGTGCCTATCAAAGCGACCCGCTGCGGACACTGTACGTCAGAGCTGCCCGTACCCACGCAAGCTGAAGAGCAGTCTCTAAAAGAGGCAACGTCTCCACCGCAGGCGTGACGGGAAACGCTATTCAGGACGACTCAATGGCATAAAAAAGGGGCGCCTCGCAGGGCGCCCCTTTTTTCGTCGCGTACCTTAAGCGCGTTTTTTGGCCGCTTTCGTATCCGATTTTTGGCTGTCGCTGGCATCGCTGGGTTGGGGGAGCGAAGGCAGTGACTGCGCTAGCATTTCTACGCTGTGGCGGTAGTAAAGCTGGCTTTTATTGTGTTCGCCAAGGCTTGCGTAGAGACGCGCAAGCTCGGCGCACACCTCTCCATTGGGACGCTGGCGCTGGCTGGCCTCAAAGTACTCCAGGGCTTTTTCCCACTTGCCGGTACGCAGGGAGAGGCGGCCACAGGTTAGCAGTAGCTCGGGGTCATTGGGGCGCTCTTGCAGCCACTTTTCAGCTTTTGTCAGTTGGCGCGCCGCATGCACGTTAAGCAGGCCATAACGCTTCACCAACCGGGCATCCCAGTGATGATCCAGCGAGTGGTTTAGCAGACGCTCGGCGATGCTCTCTTCGTTCGACTGGACCAGCGCATCGGTATACAGCACGACCAGTTCGGTGTTGCCGCGCAGGTACTCGGGCATGTCTGCCCAGAGGCCGCGAACACGCTCGATATTACCGGGATTTTTAGCTTCAAACAGAATCAGCTCACGGTACGCCTTGAATTCAAGCTGCTCGCGCTCCTGCTGGGCAATCAGCTTTTGGGCAGCCAGGCGTGGCAGCAGCCAGCGCAAGCCCTCCCAGTCGTTGACGCTCAGGTGTACCTGCTTGAGCAGTTTCAGTACCTGCGGGTGGTCGCTTAGTTTTCTGTCCAGGCGATTCAGAATTGCCAGCGCCTCTTCAGGCTGCTGTCGATCAATCATCAGCTGCGCCTGCATCAAGCCAATGGCCGTGTCGGCGCCTTCGGTGGTGAGCTGGGCCTGGTTCAGGTGCTCTTGAGATTTAGTGTGGTTACCCTGGTAGTGTGCTGCCAGGGCGGCCGACAGGTAGTTAACTAGCGGCGTGCTGGAGTCATTGGCGGCGTGGACCAGGGTTTTTTCGGCTTTTTTCCAGCGGCCTTCCGTCAAGGCGACCAAACCACGCACGGTACGCTTCATGGCACGGCGATTACGCGCACGGCTGTTCCAGGTACGGAAACGGCCCACAGGACGAAGGATGCCGGTCAGCAGCCGCAGTGCAAAATGCACCACAATAAATGCGGCCAGCAGCAGAATCAGGCCAAACCAGAACGAGGTCTGGACGGACGTATCACCCACCCGAATTAACCAATAACCAGGTACTGACATCATCAGGTGCCCAAACAGGGCACCGACAGCTAGGCCCGCGACCAGCAGGAGAATAAGTTTTCTCATGCATCACCTCCCTCTTCGCCATTTTGCTGGCGCGTCCTGAAGCGGTTTTCAATAAAGTGGGTCATGGCCTGCTGGGAGGCGCTGATATCCGGCAGTTCGGGCTCAATATCCGCTTGCTTAAGCTCCTGAAGGCTTGAGATCACGCTTTGCGTGGCCTCGCTGTCCAGGTCGTAGTAGCCGTTAAGTAATTCCAGCGCTTTATCGATACTGGCTTCATACAGCGGCTGCTCCTCTTTCAACAGGGCAAGCTGGGCCTGCTCAAGAATCAAGCGCAGGCTTTGGCGCAGGTACGACTCTTGCTCGGGAGTGACCAGCATTTCCATCGGTTCGTCGTGATGACGAATCACGACCAGGTCTTTAAGCTCTTCACCAAAACGTGCCAGCTGACGCTGGAAGTTGCCGGTAGGCGGCTGCTCAATGCCGGAGGTGACGGCGCTTTCTTCCACTTCCTGCGAAAGACGCAGGCTGGAAACGCGTTCTTGCAGCGCATTAAGCGCTAGATAGAGTCCCGTACGATCCACACGCGGCACGCCATCCAGTTCGGCAAGCTCGTTAGCAATATCACGACGCACGGCGGTTAGCGCCGGGTTGTCAGCATCCGCCAGGCGGGCGTCGGCGGTACGCAGCAGCGCAGCAGCACCGTCAACATCGCCTTCAAGCTGGAGGCGCTGATTTGCCAGGCGCAGCAGATAGGCCGCTTCTGCATGTAGCCAATCGCGGTCGTCGGTGTCTTGCGTCTGGGAAAGCTGGTTCAGCACGTTATCCAGCGTGCTGTTGACGTCGCTGCGGTAGCTATCAAGCTCGCTGCGTAACTCTTCCAGCGTGCCATCAAGGGCCTGGGTACGTTCGCGTTCGCTGCTTTCAATGCGTGATTCAAGGTCGCTCACGGATTGCTGAGTCGCGCTGCTGTCGGTCTGTTGGCTTAACGCATTGATGCGCTGTTGCTGGCTATCAAGGCGTTGCCAGCCCTGCCAAGTCACCACAATAAGCGCCACGCCCAGCACCAGTACCAACACCAAGGCTAACAGGCCGCCTTTGCGGCCTTTATGCTGCTCACCTCCACTTGGGGGAGGCGGCGTTGTGCCTTTTCCACCGTTACCGGAGGGGCGATTGGGCGTTGCCGTATTGCCATCGGGCTCTTTCTTAGCCGTGGCAGGTTCTGTAACGCTGGCTGTCGGTTTTTCGCTGTTAGGCGTCGTACTGGGAGGGGGGGCGGTGGCAGAGGCCGCGTCAGGTTTGCCGCTGTTTTTGCCACGCCGACGAGAGCTAGCATTTTTAGGCGCGTTGCTTGATGGTTCGGCAGCCGAGCTTGAGGGTGGGCCGCTTTCAACCGCGCTTGATGGCGAGGGAGTTGAGGTAGACGCGGCAGTTTCGCCCGGCGTGGCGCTTTTTTGAGGCGCGTCGGCGGACGCTTTTTGTACGTCTTCCTGGTCGTTTGGTTGTTTGCTCATCTGTCGCTAGCCCTTAATTAAGTTCCTTGATCGACATCGGCACCCATAGGATTACAGGACCTGCCCAACGCAGCTGCAAGGGCAGCTGGCGTTGCTCCCGACGCCACCTTGAGGTCACAAAAACCCAGTGTACCGGCCAGTGTAGCTAAACGCTGACTGGAAACGATTAGCGGTTGGTTCAACGCTGTTTGATCACACCATTTTGCCAGATGTTCGAGCAGTTCGCTGCTGGTGACGATGAGTGCTCGAAAATCTCCCGTAGCAAGGCGGGCCTGGAGTGAGGCCGAAGGCGGCTGAAAAATGCGCCGATACACAGCGACCCGGGTCATCTGAGCACCGCGTTCTGTCAGCGTCTCGGCCAGTAGCGTTCGGCCACCTTCTCCCGCCACCAGTAATATCCGCTGATGTGCGACATTCTTCAGTGAGGCGAGCGCTAAAAGTGCCTCGCTGGTGTTATCGCCGCGCTCATTTCCAGCCTTTTGTTGGTCAGCACCGGGTCTGTCAGCCGCTGCTGATGGGATGCGTACCCGTACGCCCAACTGGTCAAACAGTGCCTCTGCCGTAGCGCTCCCCACGCCATAATAAGCAATGCCAGTGGGTAGCTGTGGCCAGTAGCGATCCAGCGCGTTACCTAAACACAGGGCCGCGAAGGGGCTAACCACTATTACCTTGTCGTACTGGTCAATATCCAGCCAGACACGGCGCATCAGCGGGTCTTCTGGTAGCGCTTGAAGGCTCATCACCGCCATTGACTCTACCCAAGCGCCCGTTGCGCGCAGCGTATTGGCAAGCACTTCACCGCGCTTGCCTGGTCGGCAGATCAGCACTGGCTGTGTCATACGTGATTGCCGTAGACCTCGGCCAAAATATCGCCTGCACCCTGGTCAAGCAGCTCTTCGGCAATGCGAATGCCCAGTGCTTCAGGCTCGTACATTGAGCCGCGGCCTTCAGCACGCAATACTTCGGTGCCCTCAGGGTTGCCCACCAGCCCGCGCAGCCACATCGTCTCATTGGCCTTGTCGAGCACCGCGAAACCGGCAATCGGTACTTGGCAGCCGCCTTCCAGGCGCGTATTCATGGCGCGTTCGGCACGTACGCGGGTGGCGGTGTCCGGGTCATCCAGCGGAGCCAGCAGGCCGATCAGTTCCGGGTCATGCAGGCGGCACTCAATACCCAGCGCGCCTTGGCCGCAGGCAGGCAGGCAAACTTCTGGCGGCAGTGCCTGGGCAATACGCTCTTCAAGGCCCAGGCGTTTTAAGCCAGAGGTCGCCAGGATAATGGCATCGAATTCACCATCGTCCAGTTTGGCCAGTCGGGTTTGCACGTTGCCGCGCAGGCTGAGAATTTGCAGGTCAGGGCGAGCTTCACGAAGTTGGAGTCCGCGACGCAGGCTGGCGGTGCCTATTTTGGCCCCTTCAGGCAATTCATCGATGCTTTTATAATGGTTGGATACAAACGCATCGGTAGGGTCTGAGCCCTCTAAAATAACCGAAAGCCCTAAGCCTTCGGGGAAAAGCATGGGGACATCCTTCATCGAGTGGACGGCAATATCTGCGCGGCCATCCAGCATGGCGTCTTCCAGCTCTTTAACAAATAGCCCCTTGCCGCCAATTTTAGACAGAGGGGTGTCGAGAATTTTGTCGCCTTTAGTAGAGAGCGCGACCAACTCAACCTCAAGGCCCTCATGGGCAGCCATCAAGCGGTCACGGACGTGCTCGGCTTGCCACATGGCCAACTGACTTTTCCGCGTAGCAATACGCAGTTTGGTGATGGATGACACGTTATTCTCCCTTTGCCGCTGACGCGGCGCGTCAAGCTATGATGTGTCTCATCATAAAGCACCCGGGCGCACAGTAAAAATAACTGGCTGTTTTTAAGAAGCTGTTTTAAGCCACTGTCTTCAAAAGCTGTCTCCAAGAGCAGTCTTAAAGAATTGCCTTAAAGATAAGTGCTCGGCGGGCCAAACGCCATTATTCTGCAAATGTGGGCGGCCCGAACTCAAGCCATAAGCGCAATGACTCTGTTACACTTTCCGCCATCGACTCTTTTGTTTTGTCAGCAGGATATACCTCCGATGAGCCAAGCTACGAATCAGTCCTGGGGCGGTCGCTTCAGCGAGCCTACCGATGCCTTTGTTGCGCGTTTTACCGCGTCTGTCACCTTTGACCAGCGCCTTGCGCGCCAGGATATTCAGGGCTCTATTGCCCACGCCACCATGCTTAGCCGCGTAGGCGTGCTGACCGACGAAGAACGCGACGCGATTATTAACGGTTTGACCGAAATTCAAGGTGAAATCGAGCGCGGCGAATTTAACTGGTCGGTGCCGCTTGAAGACGTGCACATGAATATCGAAGCACGCCTGACCGACAAGATCGGTATCACTGGCAAGAAGCTTCACACCGGTCGTTCGCGTAATGATCAGGTAGCGACCGACATCCGCCTGTTTATGCGCGACGAGATTGACGTCATTGAGGTGGAATTAAAGCGCCTGCGCGAAGGCATGATCGAGCTTGCCGACCGCGAAGCCGATACCATCATGCCCGGCTTTACCCACCTGCAAACCGCCCAGCCGGTCACCTTTGGTCATCATCTGCTGGCCTGGCAGGAAATGCTCGCCCGTGACCATGAGCGCCTGCTGGATTGCCGTAAACGCGTTAACGTACTGCCGCTGGGCGCCGCTGCGCTGGCGGGGACTACGTACCCGATTGACCGCCACGTCACCGCTGAGCTGCTGGGCTTTGAGCGTCCGGCAGAAAACTCGCTGGATGCCGTATCGGATCGCGACTTCGCGATTGAATTCACCAGCTTTGCCAGCATCTTAATGATGCACTTGTCGCGCATGAGCGAGGAACTGGTGCTGTGGACCAGTGCCCAGTTTGACTTTATCGACCTGCCTGACCGCTTCTGCACCGGCTCTTCCATCATGCCGCAGAAGAAAAACCCTGACGTGCCGGAGCTGGTACGCGGTAAAACAGGCCGCGTATATGGTTATTTGATGGGCCTGCTGACGCTGATGAAGTCGCAGCCGCTGGCCTACAACAAGGATAATCAGGAAGATAAAGAGCCGCTGTTTGACGCGGTGGATACGGTGCGCGACTGCTTGAAAGCGTTCGCGGATATGGTGCCTGCCATTGAGCCGAAAAAAGACAGCATGTATGAAGCGGCGCGGCGTGGGTTCTCTACCGCCACCGACCTTGCCGACTATCTGGTCCGTAAAGGCGTTGCCTTCCGCGATGCCCATGAAATCGTCGGCCAGTCGGTTGCTTACGGCCTGAAAACCCAAAAAGATCTCTCGGAAATGAGTCTGGAAGAGCTTCAACAGTTCTCCTCTATCATCGAGCAGGATGTTTTTGACGTACTGACGCTGGAAGGCTCGGTAGCCGCGCGTAATCACATTGGCGGTACGGCGCCCAATCAGGTGCGTGCCGCAGCACAGCGCGCCCGCGAGGCGCTCTCGTTACTGCAGGGTCAGGCATGAAAACATTAGCGCTTATCGCGATCATCGCTTTATTCGTCGCGGGTTGCGGTCAGAAGGGACCGCTTTACCTGCCCGACGATAACTCACCCGATAACGGTGTGGCCGAACAGGCTGGGTAAGCGGCTGCAGGAGAGACGACATTATGGATCATTTTAACTATCGCGACGGCGTGCTTTACGCCGAAGATGTGCCGCTTTCGCAGATTGCCGCAGAGCACGGCACGCCCTGTTACGTTTATTCCAAGGCAACATTTGAGCGCCACTTTCGCGCTTACACCGAAGCGCTTGGCGATCACCCGCATTTGATCTGCTACGCCGTTAAAGCCAACTCTAACCTGGCGGTGTTGGGCCTGCTTGCAAGGCTAGGCGCCGGGTTTGATATTGTCTCCATTGGTGAGCTTGAGCGCGTGCTGGCAGCCGGAGGAGACCCTGAAAAAGTGGTGTTCTCAGGTGTTGCCAAGCAGCCCCACGAAATGGCCCGTGCGCTTGAAGTCGGCATCAAGTGTTTTAACGTTGAATCTCGCCCTGAGCTGGAGCGCTTAAACGCTGTAGCGGGGGAGCTGGGTAACGTTGCCCCGGTTTCGCTGCGCGTTAACCCGGACGTGGACGCGGGCACTCATCCGTATATTTCCACCGGGCTCAAGGACAACAAGTTTGGCATCGCGGTCGATGACGCGCTTGAGGTTTACGAGCTGGCGGCCAGCCTGCCGAATCTTGAGGTGAAGGGGCTGGATTGCCATATTGGTTCGCAGTTGACCGAAACCGCTCCGTTTTTGGACGCGTTGGATCGGCTATTGATGCTGATGGAGCGCCTGCGCGAACGGGGTATCGAGATTGATCATTTGGATTTGGGCGGCGGCTTGGGCGTGCCTTACCGGGATGAAACGCCCCCGCAGCCGTTTGATTATGCAAGCCAGCTGTTAGCTCGCCTGTCGCGCTGGGAAGGTGGCGAAAATCTGACGCTGCTGTTTGAACCAGGCCGCTCTATTGCCGCCAATGCAGGCGTCATGCTGACGCGGGTTGAATTCCTGAAGCCCGGCGAAACCAAGAACTTCGCCATTGTTGATGCGGCCATGAACGACCTGATTCGCCCGGCGCTGTATCAGGCGTGGCAGGCTATCGTGCCGGTGGACACTCGTGAAACTCGCCCAAGTGCGGTGTATGACGTGGTCGGCCCGGTGTGCGAAACCGGCGACTTTCTGGGTAAAGAGCGTGAGCTTGCGATTGCCGAAGGCGATCTTCTGGCGGTGCGTTCAGCGGGTGCTTACGGCTTTGTTATGGCGTCCAACTACAACAGCCGTCCGCGCCCTGCCGAGCTAATGGTCGATGGCGATACGTGTCACGTGGTACGGCGCCGTGAAACGGTCGAAAGCCTTTGGGCGGGCGAAGCGCTGCTGCCTGAAGGAGCGCACTAATGCTTCTGCATTTCACCAAAATGCACGGCCTGGGCAACGACTTTATGGTCGTTGACCTGGTAACCCAGCGTGCCCGGCTGCGTGAGGAGCATATCCAACAGCTGGCTGATCGTCGCTTTGGGATTGGTTTTGATCAGTTGCTGGTGGTTGAGCCGCCCCGCAACCCCGAGATGGACTTTCGCTACCGTATTTTCAATGCCGACGGAAGTGAAGTGGAGAACTGTGGCAACGGCGCTCGCTGCTTTGCGCGCTTTGTGCGCGACCAGCGCTTGACCCACAAGCATGAGATTCACGTAGAAACAGCCGGTGGCCCGCTGGTGTTGCACGTACAGCACGATGGCCTTGTGCGTGTCGATATGGGGCGGCCGCGCTTTAGCCCGGCAGCACTGCCCTTTGAGGCCCCAGGTGACCAACCATTACACGAACTTGAGGTCGACGGTGAAACGCTTCACATTGGTGTGGTATCCATGGGTAATCCCCACGCGGTATTGCAAGTGGAAAGCGTTGAGCGCGCCCAGGTTGAGCGTTTTGGGCCGTTGATGGAAGCGCACCCTCGCTTCCCCAAGCGTGTTAACGTGGGCTTTATGCAGGTTCTTTCGGCTAACCAGATTCGTCTGCGGGTATTTGAGCGGGGCAGTGGCGAAACGCTTGCTTGTGGTACCGGTGCGTGCGCCGCCGTTGCTAGCGGAATCCGCCAAGGCATCCTGAAAAGCCCGGTGAGCGTTCACCTGCCCGGCGGCGAGCTGACGATCGAGTGGCCCGACCCGGAAGCGTCGCTGATTATGGTCGGTCCGGCTACACGCGTTTTTGATGGTCGCGTAGCACTTAATTGATAGTGACGCGTAACGGATACAAGGAGAACGGTGATGTCTCAAGCCCCTGAACCGCGCAAGACGCTCGATCCAGACCAGGTAGCATTTTGGCTTGCCCGGCATCCCGATTTTTTTGTAGGCCGTGAAGGGTTGTTGCAGCAGCTTAAAGTACCGCACCCGCATATTGATGGTGCGGTATCGCTGCTTGAGAGGCTGGTGCTGGACTTGCGTCAGCGGGCGGAAAAGGCCGAAGATCGCCTGGAGCACTTACTGGAAACTGCTCGGCACAACGAAGCTCAGTATCGGCGCCTACGGGAAACCCTGATGGCGCTGGTCGAAGCGGATAGCCGTGACGCCTTGGCGCAAGCTCTGGCGACTCAGCTAAACGAGCGCTTTGATACGCCCGCGATGGCGCTTTGGTGCCCGGCGTCGTTAAGCGATAGCGAACCCACCATGCCCCAGCCTCCACGCCATGTGCTGGACCAGCACGCCAGTACACGTTTGGCCGCGTTACTGGACGGTAAAACCAGCCGCTGTGCCAAGTTAAGCGTTAGCGACTGGAAGTGCCTATTGCCGCATACTAAAGCGCCACGTAAAGCGGGCTCCTGCGCTATCTCGCGCCTCTCGGCGGGCGAGTCGCTGGGATACCTGCTACTGGCAAGCCCCAACCCTGACTGCTATCGCGCCAGCATGGATACGCTGTTTACCGAGTATCTTGGGGATATCGTGGCACGGCTTTTAATTCGCTTGGAAACGTATGGCTGAGTCGCTTCTTGCCGCAGCGGTGGCACGCTATATCGGCGCGCTAGGCCAACATGCAAGCCCGGCAACCGTCGCCGCCTATCAGCAGGATTTAAGCGCCCTGTGCCGGTTTGCCGAGCAGCGCGAAATACAGGACCCAGCGCTGCTGGATACGGCGCTGCTGCGCACTTTTCTAGGCACAGAGCGCAGCCGCGGGCTTGGCGCACGCAGCCTTGCACGGCGCCGAGCGGCGCTTTCGCGCTTTGCCGATGACCTGGTCAAGCAGGGGATTCTTGCCGATAACCCGGTCGCGCTACTGCGCACGCCTAAGCAACCCAGCCACTTGCCGCGCCCGGTCGATGTGGATGCATTGGCCCATTTTCTGGATAGCCCGCATGATGGTTCGCCCCTGGCCGTACGCGACCAGGCCATGTTGGAGCTTTTTTACTCCAGTGGTTTGCGCCTGGCAGAACTTGCCGCGCTGGACCTTCACGATCTGCAGACCAGCCGCGTACGTGTGATAGGCAAAGGCAGTAAACCACGCCAGGTGCCTGTCGGGCAGCGCGCCCAGCACACCTTGGTGGAGTGGATTGCCTGCCGGGCAACCATGGCACCAGAGGGTGAAACGGCGCTTTTTGTGGGCCAGCGTGGGGCGCGGCTGGGGCATCGAGCCATTCAAAAACGTCTTGCCCAACTCTCTGTTAGCCGGGGCTTGCCCGAGCACTTGCATCCTCACCGGTTGCGCCACTCGTTTGCCAGCCATTTGCTTGAATCAAGCCAGGATCTGCGTGCGGTTCAGGAGTTGTTAGGCCACGCAAACCTCTCCACCACCCAGGTATATACTCGGCTCGACTGGCAGCATTTGGCGACCAGCTATGACGCCGCCCACCCACGCGCCAAGCGCCGCCCTTCTGGAAACACACCATGACCGCACTAGCAGCTATCACGTTTGATTTAGACGATACGCTTTGGGATAACCAGGGCGTGATGCTACGCACGGAGGAGGGGCACTACGGCTGGTTACTTGAGGCGCTGAGTATCTGGCGCGCTACGCGTCACGAGGCGCCGCTGTCGCTGGATTATGAGGCGGGCGTGGAGGACTATTTACAGCGCCGCCAGCAGTTCGCTAAAGATGTGCCCGAGCGGCGCGGCGACTTTACCTGGCTACGCCTGCGCGCTCTGGAGGCGCAGTTGGAAGCCGAGGGCCTGCCCCGGAGTGCGGCCATTTTGTGGGCGGCAGCGGCCATGAACGAGTTTCATCGCCTGCGTATCCAGGTTTCTCCGCATCCGGAAGCGGCGGGTCTGCTTTCCGCGTTAGGCGAGCGCTACCAGCTGGCGGCCATTACCAACGGCAATATTCATTTAAAGCGTCAGCCGTTGGCGGCGTATTTCCCGGTGGCGATTGCTGCAGGCGAGCTTCTGGCACCCAAGCCGGAACACACGCCTTTTCTAACGGCGCTTTCACGGCTTAATGTCACGCCCGAGTGCGCGATGCACGTCGGCGACTCGTGGGAAGAGGATATTTTACCGGCTCAGCAGCTGGGCATGCATGCGGTGTGGGTCTCAACCGACCAGAGCCAGGCGCTGCCGCCCAGGGTACACCGCATCGCACATATTAAAGAGCTGCCGGGTATATTGGATAAGCTGGACGGTTCAGTGGCCTGAGGTGTCTTCCGGTGGCGTATGCAGCCACTGGTCAAGCTTTTGCGAAAGTGTATCGACGCCCTGGCGCTTGAGCGATGAGAAAAGCTGAACTGACACCAGGTCTTCCCACTCTTTTAAGCGAGAACGGACTTTTTGCAGCGAGGCACTTGCCGGGCCTTTTTTCAGCTTGTCGGCCTTGGTTAGCAGGATATGTACCGGCATATTGCGCTGGTCGGCGAAGCTCAGCATCATCTGGTCAAACTCGGTCAGCGGGTGGCGAACGTCCATCAGCAGCACCAGCCCGCGCAGGCTAAACCGACCCCGCAAGTAGTCGGACAAATGCTGCTGCCACTCGATTTTGACGGCTTCTGGCACTTTCGCATAACCGTAGCCTGGAAGGTCAACCAGACGCCGCGCCTCGTCGTTCATGACGCTGAAAAAGTTGATCAGCTGCGTGCGCCCTGGCGTGCGCGAAGTGCGGGCGAGGCCGTTCTGTTGCGTGAGCGCGTTGATAGCGCTCGATTTTCCCGCGTTAGAGCGTCCTGCAAACGCCACTTCCGCACCCGTATCGTCAGGGCAGGTAGCCAGTGTCGGGGCGCTGATAACAAATTTGGCGGTAGGGTAGTTCAACCGAGCGACGGGGCTATCTTGAGGGGTGGACATGGAATGAATCCTGAAAATCGAACCTATAAAACAGTCTGCGTTAACCACGCGTATAATGACATGGCACGCCGCACTGCGACGAATTGCCCCGTCAGTCAGGTCAAGCATTGTGCTAAAAAGCGGTGATACCTGTGACCTGGGGCGTTAGTGTACCACTGGGCTTAAGCCAACAGCGACTAATCGGTAGGTTGAGCACCCTATTTGACATGCCAGATAGCGCCCACCGTTATGAATAGCGTAGCCCTTGAATCGCATAGTGAGTCGTTATTAGAACCGTCCTTAGAGTCATCATGAGCGTCGTTATGAACGTCTTTACGAAAATCTTTACGAACATCTGTGTGAGAGCAACGCTGGCAAGCTTGGCGGCTGTTTTAAGTGCCCCAGCTAGTGTTTATGCGCAGCCTGCTGACCCGCAAGCAACGGATATCACCGCCGGTCAACAGCGCGCGCAAACGTGTGCGGCTTGTCATGGGCAAACGGGTATCAGTCCGGCCAGTGCGTTTCCGCATTTAGCGGGGCAGCAAGCCTCTTACCTGGCCAAACAGATTAGAGATATTCGTGATGGCGAGCGGGTGGTTGTGCAAATGACAGGCATGGTTGACGACTTTTCTGACCAGGATGCCTGGAACGTTGCCGCCTATTATGCCGCCCAGGAGGCTAATCTGGGCCATGCCAATGCGGAAGACGAGGCGCTATTGGCACGCGGAGAAGAGATTTATCGCGCAGGGGTGCGCTCGCGTGGTGTGCCTGCCTGCAGCGCATGCCATACGCCCACGGGTGGCGGTATTGGCAGCGCCGTTTACCCGGCGATTGCTGGTCAGTACCCCGCCTATACGATGACGGCGTTACACGCGTTTGCTAGCGGTGAACGAACGAACGACCCAAGCGGTAGCATGCACGATATTGCGACTCGGCTAAGCGAGGAGGATATGCAGGCCGTGGCTAACTACCTCTTTGGTTTACACTAAGTGGTATCCTGAAAATGAATGCTCTTTCCTATCGGTGAGGGAACCTGATAGCGTTAGAGATAGTCCTATCTTCGCTTATCCCTTGGAGAATTGTCGCATGTTCAAAACGTTATTGGTTGCCCTGACCGGTTTAGGCCTTTCAGCATCTGTCAGCGCTCAGGAATTGGTAGAAGGTAAAGACTATACGCTGCTTGATTCACCGGTCGCGACTCAGGTCGATGAGGATCACATCGAAGTGACCGAAGTGTTCTGGTTCGGCTGCCCTCACTGCAACCGCCTTCAAGCACCAATCACTGAATGGTACGAAACACTGGATGATGACGTAAGTATTGTGCATATGCCCGCTGTCATGGGCGGAAACTCCAATGTTCACGCGACGGCTTTTTATGCTGCCGAGTCGCTAGGCATTGAAGACGATTTGCATGCTGATTTCTTTACGGCGATTCACCAGGATGACCGCGCGTTAACGGATGCTGACGATATTGCCGACTTTTTTGCCGATTATGGTGTCAGTGAAGACGATGCCAAAAAATCCTTAACTTCGTTTGGCGTACGCAGCGAAGTTAACAACGCCCACGGTCGTATTCGTGAAATGCGCTTGATGGGTGTGCCCGCGCTGGTGGTTGATGGCCGTTACGTTATTACCCCCAGCACCGCAGGCAGCCTTGAGAATATGCCGCAAGTGGCAGAAGCACTCATCGAGCGCGTGCGTACTGAGCGCGCGCAGTAAGGTGTAAGGGCATGGGGTGATAAGCAGATGGTCAATCTGACAACAGTGAATCAGCCGGGCAAATTATCGTCTCTGTTTGAAACGGGGCACCTTCGCTTGCTGACGTTTAATTTGCAGGTGGGCATCCAAACGTCTGCTTATCATCACTACTTTACCCGCAGTTGGCAGCACTTCTTGCCGAACCCTCAGCGCGTTAAACGTCTGGATATTATGGGCGATGTGTTGAGCCAGTTTGATGTGGTGGGACTTCAGGAGGCCGATGGCGGCAGTTTTCGCTCCAGTCGTATCAATCAGGTGGAGTACCTGGCCGCTCAGGCCGGGTTTCCGCATCACTTTAAACAGTTAAACCGTAATCTGGGGCGTATCGCCCAGCACAGTAACGGCCTGCTTTCGCGTCTGACACCTACGAAAATTGAAGAGCACCGTTTGCCCGGTACGTTACCTGGTCGCGGGGCCATTCACGTACGTTTTGGCAACGGACCGGATGCGTTACATATTTTTATTGCTCACTTGGCGCTTAGCCAGCGTGGGCGTGGGCGTCAGCTTGACTACTTGAGTGAAATTATTGAGCCGCTACATCACGTGGTGGTGATGGGCGATCTCAACTGCACGCCGGATCAGTTGCACGCCCATCAGCGGTTTAGCGCTTCGCTGCCGCTTCATCCGGTTAAACCGCTATTGAGCTATCCTTCGTGGCAGCCACGACGTGCGCTGGACCATATTCTGCTTTCGCAAACGCTGGAGGCCGCCGAGGTGCGGGTAATGGATCATCTGTTCTCTGATCACCTGCCTATTGCCGTTGATCTACCGTTACCTAACGCCTGTCTATTGGCGATTGAAAACGCCAACTAACGCTTAAGGCCGTCAAACGGGCGAATATGTGCGTTTTAAGCCGCTTTAACCGGTAGATAATTGCCTGTTTAGGGATGACGTTCGGCCTGGAATCAGCGATGATTCCAGGCCGTTTCTTTGTGTAGGACATTTAACATGCACGCCAATGCTCATGAGCCGCGGTTGCTCCGCTGGCTCGACTGCGTGACGGAGAGAGTCGGCCGGGCCATTGCCTGGCTGGTTGTGATCATGATGCTGGTTCAGTTCGCCATCGTTGTCATGCGTTACGCCTTCGGTATGAACAGTATCGTGATGGAAGAGTCGGTAATGTATATGCATGCCGCCGTATTTATGCTGTGCGCTGGCTGGACGCTGCGTCACGAGGGCCATGTGCGGGTGGATATCTTTTATCGGCGCATGTCCGACCGCGGCCGTGCCTGGATCGATCTTCTCGGTACGCTGTTTTTACTGATCCCGGTGATGCTATTTATTGCGATCACTAGCTTTCACTACGTTTACAGCAGCTGGTCGATCATGGAGCGCTCCGCCAATGGCGGTATTCCTGCCGTATTTCTACTCAAGTCAATGATCCTGGCGATGGTGGCGCTGATGCTTCTCCAGGCGGTGGCCCAGTTAATCCGCAAAATATTGATCATTCGCGGCAAACTGCCTGCGCCTATTTCTGAGCATGAGGAGATCATCTAGTGCTGGCGACTCTATTGGAAGGTATGCCGCTGATACTATTCGCCACGGTTTGCGTTGTTTTAATGCTGGGGTATCCGGTGGCGCTGTCGCTGGCGGGCACTGCGCTGGCATTTGCCGGGTTGGGATGGTTGCTTCAGTCGATGGGCGTTGCTGTGCCGTTTGAAGCGCGCTGGATGAACTCCATGCCCAACCGAATTTACGGCATCATGACCAATAGCACCCTGCTGGCGGTGCCTTTATTTGTGCTGATGGGCGTTCTGCTTGAGAAGTCCAGGGTCGCTGAAACACTGTTAGACGCGATGACCATGGCGTTTGGCGCTCTACGTGGGGGGTTGGGCATTGCCGTGGTGTTGGTCGGTATGTTGCTGGCCGCGTCTACCGGTATTGTGGGGGCCACGGTGGTCACCATGGGCCTGCTCTCGCTACCTACGATGCTAAAGCGTGGCTACTCGCCTGCGCTTGCGACCGGGACTATTTGTGCGACCGGAACGCTTGGTCAGATTATTCCACCGTCCATTGCGCTGGTGTTACTGGGCGACGTGCTCAACAACGCCTACCAACAGGCCCAGCTTGCCATGGGCGCCTGGAGCCCGAAAACGCTTTCCGTAGGGGATCTGTTTGTTGGCGCGCTGGTGCCCGGCCTGATACTGGTGGTTGCGTATATCATCTACTTACTGATGGTGGCGTGGCTTAAGCCGGGCGCCGCTCCTGCCGCTGATCGTCAGGCATTGATGCAAGAGCTTGGGCATACCGGCAGTATCTGGCCGTTACTCATAAAAGGGCTTTTACCCCCGATACTGCTGATCGTTGCCGTGCTGGGGTCTATTTTGGGTGGCATTGCGACGCCCACCGAGGCATCCGCCGTGGGCGCGTTTGGTGCCTTGCTGCTGGCCGCTTTTAATCGCCAACTGAGTGTTCCCATGCTGCGCGAGGTGGTGTACTCCACGGCTAAAGTCACCAGCATGGTGTTTTTAATCCTGATTGGGGCGGCGCTGTTTTCGCTGGTTTTCCGTGCCTTCGGCGGTGAAGAGCTGGTGACCCACCTGTTTGAAGCGATGCCGGGCGGCGTTGTAGGCGCCACGATCGTGGTTATGCTGGTGATCTTCCTGCTTGGGTTTATCCTCGACTTTATCGAAATTACCTTTGTTGTGGTGCCAATTGTCGGCCCGGTTCTGCTGGCCATGGGCGTTGACCCCATTTGGCTAGGTATTATGATCGCCGTTAACCTGCAAACCTCGTTTTTAACGCCGCCGTTTGGGTTTGCGCTCTTTTACCTGCGGGGCGTAACGCCACAAAGTGTGCCGACCTCCGCCATCTACCGAGGCGTCATTCCGTTTATTCTCCTGCAACTGGGAATGCTATTGGCGCTGGCGCTGTTCCCTGAGCTTGCTACGTGGCTACCGTCGGTTATTTAGGAAACCCCATGACACGAAATGTAAATGTACTGACGATTGCAGGCTCTGATCCCTCCGGTGGCGCAGGGCTGCAGGGTGATTTAAAGACGTTCTCGGCGCTGGGCGTCTATGGCACCAATGTGATTACGGCGGTGATTGCGCAAAATACTTGCGGCGTTTCCTCGGTCTATCCGGTATCCCCCCAGGCGATCCGTGAGCAGTTGGAAACCCTGTTGGACGATGTGGAGCTGGATGCCGTCAAAATTGGCATGGTCGCAAGCCAGGATGTCGCTGATGTGATTGCTGATGTACTGCGCAAGCGCCGCCCACGCTGGATCGTGCTTGATCCGGTGATGGTCGCCAAAAGTGGCGATATTCTGGTAGACGATGTGGGGATTCGGGCGGTACGCGACATTCTGGTGCCGCTGGCCGATGTGATCACACCTAACCTGCCAGAAGCCGCCGTGCTGCTTGATACCGCCTCACCTACGAGCCTGGACGCCATGGAAGCCATGCTGCCTGGCTTAGCCCAACTGGGCGCGCCTTATGTCGTGTTAAAGGGGGGGCACCTGCGTGGCGAGACATGCCCTGACTTGCTGGCAACGCCGGATGGTCACAAGTGGCTACCTGCGTCACGTATCCAAACAGATAATTTACACGGCACCGGCTGCGCCTTGTCATCCGCTATTGCGGCCTGCCTGGCAAAGCTGCCCATGGATGCGCCTGCCCAGGCCCCCGCTGCGGCTATTAGCGATGCTAAACGGTGGCTGCATGCTGCTCTTGAGGCCAGCGTTCAACTAAGCGTTGGTAAAGGGCGCGGGCCGGTGCACCATTTTCATGCCTGGTGGTAACGCGCTACACGCTAAAATGAATCGTTAGCTTGCGGGATATGGCTTCGCCCACCATGCTGAAGGGTGTCTGTGAAACGACTGCCTGGATGCTTGTCTGAGGAGCGTTATGCCATGACCCGCACGTTTGTGTTTGCCACTGACCTCTCTGCTGAAAATCGCGCTGGCTTTGCGCGCGCCTTGCGCCTTGCTTATACGCACAACGCCCATCTGGATGTTCTGCATGTGCTGGACCCCCATCTGCCGCATCGGCTACTGCAAACAGTAGAGCAAGCGATCAATGAAGATATTGGCGCCACGTTGACCGATATTCGTGAAGACTACGCGCTGGAAGCCCCCAAGACCGTGGTGCAAACCGTTACCGGCGAACCCCATGTTGAAATTGCACGCAAGGCCCATGAAGAGCAGGCTAGGCTGATTGTACTGGGGATGCACCGCAAGCGCGGCCAGAAAGCGCTGTTGGCGGGCACCACGCTAATGCGCGTCGTACGCAATGCGCCATGTCCTGTGGTGATTACCCAGTACACGCCCACCCAGCCCTGGCAGCATATTGTGATACCCGTTGATGCCTGTTTGAGTGCCCGCCACATGCTAAAACAGACGCTAAGCCACTTTCCCGATGCAAAACTAACACTGCTGCATGCCTGGACAGTGCCCGGTGAAGAGGCACTGGGTTCTGAGGTCACTTTTGCTCAGTGGCGTGAGCAGGAAGTGGCGCGCCTGCGGGAGGCATTAAAACACCAGATTGATGATCTGGTGCGCGAGCTCGACGATGCCCCCGATATTGAGCTGGTGCTTGAACCCGGCACGCCGTGCGAGGTGACCCAGGACTATATCAGGTACCATTCGCCTGACCTGGCGGTGATGAGTAGCCGTAGCCAGCCTTTTCACTCCAGCCAGCTAACGCAAGCGCTGCTCAGCGAACCCCACTGCGACCTGATGTTATGCCGCGCCTGGTGACGTGAATAGGTACACTAGACGCTGATATCGTCAGGAGAAGTGCAAGTGAAAGTACTGATACAGCGTGTGAGCCAGGCAAGCGTCAGTGTCGAGGGGCAAACGGTGGGTGCTATTGAGCAAGGGTTATTGGCACTGGTGGGCGTTGAGAAGGGCGACACTGACGCCGCCGTTGAGAAAATACTTCACCGACTTTTGCACTACCGTGTCTTTAGCGACGCCGAGGGCAAAATGAACCTCAATCTTCAGCAGGTAGACGGTGGCTTGCTGCTGGTGTCGCAGTTTACCCTGGCCGCTGAAACCCATAAGGGCCTGCGCCCGGGCTTTTCCAGCGCCGCACCCCCTGCCGAAGGTGAACGGCTGTTTAATGCGCTGGTCAGCCAGGCCCAGTCGGCCTGGCCGAAGGTGGCCACCGGCCAGTTTGGTGCCGATATGCAGGTGGCGCTGGTTAACGATGGCCCGGTGACGTTTTTGCTGGAAAGCTAGCTATTTGGTTTCGCAGAGTACAAACAACTAGGTACTAAGCGTTTTCACTGGCCAACAGTTCGGCTTCCATGGCTTCCAGCGACTCTTCCGCTGCTAGCCATTGCTGCTCGGAACTGTCCAGGCGGGCCTTGATAGTGGCTTGCTGGGCCAGCGCATCGGTAAGCTCGGCCTTACGGCTACTGTCGGTATAAAGCTCGGGGTCGGCCAGCACAGACTCTACGTCTTCCAGCTCGGCTTGGGCTTTTTCCATGGCTTTTTCAGCCTGGTCGCGCTCCTTTTTCAGCGGGCGCAGTTTTTCGCGCAGTTCGGCGGCCGCCTTGCGCGAGGCTTTGCGCGCCTCGCGGCTATCGCCACTGGGCTGCTGGTTCTGGCGCTCGGCTTTTTCGCTACGCGAATCGCGGCGACTCTCTTCAAGGCGCGCTTTTAACCACGCGCGATAATCCTCAAGGTCGCCATCAAACGGCTCTACACGGTTGTCCGCCACGCACCAGAACTCATCGACCGTAGCGCGTAGCAGGTGGCGGTCATGAGAGACCAGAATCACCGTGCCCTCAAAGCCTGCTAGCGCTTCGGTCAGCGCTTCGCGCATTTCCAGGTCCAGGTGGTTGGTGGGCTCATCCAGCAGTAGCAAATTGGGCTTTTGCCAAGCGACCAGCGCTAGTGCCAAACGGGCTTTTTCACCGCCTGAGAAAGTAGCCACTTTGCCAAAGGCGTCATCGCCTTTAAAACCAAAGCCGCCCAGAAAGTTGCGAATCTCCTGGTCGCTGGCTCTAGGTGAAAGACGCTGGACATGCACAAACGGGGTAGAGGTGACATCCAACCCTTCCAACTGGTGCTGGGCAAAGTAACCAATTGCCAAGTGTTCACCGGGAACGCGCTTGCCGTTTAGCAGCTCAAGCTCGCCGGTCAAGGACTTGATCAGCGTTGATTTACCCGCCCCGTTAGGCCCCAGCAGGCCAATACGGCTGCCCGGCAGCAGGGTGATATTGACCTTGTCGAGCTGAACGGTGTCACGCTCTTTACCCCGATAGCCCAGCTGGGCCTGATCAAGTACCAGCAGCGGGTGCGAGGTTTTATCGGCGGCCGGCAGCGTGAAGTGAAAGGGCGAATCGACGTGGGCAATGGCAATATCTTCCATACGCTCCAGCATTTTTACCCGGCTTTGCGCCTGCTTCGCTTTGGTTGCCTGAGCTTTGAAGCGTGCAATAAAGCGCTCAATCTCTTCGCGGCGGGCCTGCTGCTTGGCGGCTTCGGCTTGTTGCAAGGCTAGCTTCTCGGCTCGCGTTCGCTCAAAGAGGGAGTAGTTGCCCCGATAAAGTTCAAGCGTCTGGTGGTGCATGTGCACTATATGGTCACATACTGCATCCAGAAAATCGCGGTCGTGGGAAATCAGCAGCAGGGTGCCCGGGTAGCGGCTTAGCCACTGCTCCAGCCACAGCAGCGCGTCGAGGTCCAGGTGGTTGGTGGGCTCATCCAGCAGCAATAAGTCAGAGGGCATAAACAGCGTACGCGCCAGGTTAACGCGCATTCGCCAGCCGCCTGAAAAGTCGGAAAGCGGACGGGAAAGATCTGGCTGGAAAAAGCCAAGCCCAACCAGTAACTGGGCGGCGCGAGACTCTGCACGGTAGCCATCCAGGGTTTCGATTAGCCCGTGAAGCTCGGCTTCGCGGTGCGCTTCGCCCGCCTCCTGGGCGGCGAGCAGTTCGGCTTCAGCTTGGCGCAGGGCCTTATCGCCATCCAGCACATATTCGATAATTGGCCGATCAAGCGCTTCAACTTCCTGGGCCATATGAGCGATGCGTTGCCCACCGCTCATTTCAACATCGCCCTGGTCGGGGCCTAATTCACCCAGCAGGAGCTTGAAAAGGCTCGATTTACCAGCGCCGTTTGCCCCGATAATACCCGCCTTGATACCGTCGTGCAGGGTCAAGTCGGCGTTCTCGAGTAGCGTTTGCGTGCCGCGTTGCAGGGCGACTTGGCGCAGTGCGATCATGCTCTCTCCCAATGAAAAGTGGGTAAACCAATGCTCGATTCTAACCGATTGCGCCGCCTGGAGCAGATGCCATTATGGGATTTTGCTCTCTCGTTTTATAAAGCCCCCGGCGTTGAAGACGCCTGTCTGACGCTACAGGACACATTAGGCGTCGATGTGTGCGAACTGTTATTTCACGGCTGGCTGTTTGTGAATGGGCTTGAAGCACGCCCAGAAGCGCTGGCGTCACAGCGTGAGCAGCGTCAGCTATGGCAGCGTGAGACCACAGAAGTGCTGCGTCATTTACGCCGCACGTTAAAGCCCCAGGCACTACACAGCGCCTCTGTTTCCGCTCTGCGTAAAACGATTCAGCAGGCTGAGCTGCAGGCCGAACGTGAAAACCTTCAACGTTGGCAAAGGTGGGCGATCGAAAATTCTGGCAGCGACCAGCGATTAACAAACTGCGCGTTGTTTTCGAACGATAGCGAAAAATGGCTGCAAGATAAGCTGTTTTTTGCCGAACTTGACAAGGGTTGCCAGGGTGAGCCAAGCGCGCGCGAAAGCGTAGTTAACGCTTGGCAAACCCTGGCAGCCCGGCTTGACCACTTCGAGTCACCGCGCTAGCCTGAAAATAAGCTGCTTTTGAATAATCTTTCGTTATGCGTCCGCTGACCCACAGCAATGGATAACGTTTTTGCGTGTCAGCGAATGTTAAAAAGCGAATGTAAAAAAACAAAGGCAGAATTTTTGCGCACTCGTACGGCGCGCTAACCACTGCAAGGGGAACATCGCATGAAGGCAAGCAAGTTAGTAACGACGGCTAGCGTTGGCGCACTGTTGCTGGGCATGACCGCGGCTGCCCAGGCAGACAACTGGCGCTACGCTCACGAAGAGTACGAAGGTGATGTACAGGATGTGTTCGCCTACGCATTCAAAGAGTATATCGAAGATAATTCCGACCACACCGTTCAGGTTTATCGCTTTGGCGAACTGGGCGAGTCTGACGACATCATGGAGCAGACTCAAAACGGCATTCTCCAGTTTGTTAACCAGTCACCGGGCTTTACCGGCGCGCTGATTCCAGAAGCTCAGATTTTCTTTATTCCTTACCTTCTGCCTACCGATCAAGATACGGTGCTAACGTTCTTCGACGAAAGCGAAGCGATTAACGAGATGTTCCCCGAGCTTTACGCTGAGCAGGGTCTTGAACTTCTTAAGATGTACCCAGAAGGCGAAATGGTGATTACCACCGATGAGCCGGTCAGCTCGCCCGAGGATCTGCAGAATAAGAAAATCCGTACCATGACCAACCCGCTGTTGTCAGAAACCTACAGCGCGTTTGGTGCAACACCCACGCCACTGCCGTGGGGTGAAGTGTACGGTGGTCTGCAAACCGGGATTTTGGACGGCCAGGAAAACCCGATCTTCTGGATCGAGTCGGGCGGTCTCTATGAAGTCTCTCCGCACCTGACGTTTACCGGCCATGGCTGGTTCACCACCGCCATGATGGCGAACCAGGACTTCTATTCAGATCTTTCTGAAGAAGACCAGCAGCTGGTTCAAGATGCCTCTGAAGCTGCTTATGACCAAACCATGGAGCACATCCAGGGCTTGGCCGACGAAGCGCTGGAGAAAATCCAGGCGGCTTCTAGCGATGTGACCGTTACGCGTCTGAACGAAGAGCAGATTCAGATGTTCCGTGAACGGGCGCCGCAAGTGGAAGAAGCCTTCCTCGAAATGACGGGTGAGGGTGGCGCTGAACTGCTGGAGCAGTTCAAAGCCGACCTGGAAGCCACAAACCAGTAATGTTGAGTTGCCGTTTAAGGCAGAAAGGGTGACTCATATCAGGGGCAGCCACGGCTGCCCCTTTTCTATTGTTTATCGATACCTTTAAGGGGAGCAACGTGGTGGATAGTAGCCCCATACAAAAGGCGAAAGGCTTGAGTACCCCCTACGCTAAACGTATGTCGGTACTGCTCTCTCACCCTTCAACTTTGAACGTGGAATAACCTTGATGACTAGCATGTTATTGGCCGTTGCTAGCCATCGTCATGCCGCTAAACATGCCGTTAAAAAAGGAGCCCGGCCATGACCGATGAAGAATCCGAAAAGAGCTATCATTCTGGTTTACCCGGCGTGTTGGGAGTGATCGACACTGCAATTAGCAAAATCGAGTCAGTGATATTGGCGCTAGGGGTTTTGCTAATGGCGCTGAATACGGTCACCAATGTGATTGCCCGCTTTGTATTTGGCAATAGCATCATGTTCTCCGGTGAATTAAACCGCATTTTGATCATCATGATTACGTTTGCCGGTATTGGCTATGCGGCGCGCCATGGGCGTCATATACGCATGTCGGCAATTTACGATGCTTTACCGGTGGGTGGGCGTAAAGCGTTGATGATCTGCATTTCGCTCGTCACCTCTTTCATTATGTTCTTCCTGTTTTACTACTCGATCGTTTATATCCTCGACTTGTATAGCAAAGGACGCGTGCTGCCTTCGTTAAGTTTGCCGGTCTGGATAATTTACCTATGGGTGCCGATGGGCTTTTTCATCACTGGTATTCAGTACCTGCTAACCGCCATTAAAAACCTCACGAGTCGGGATGTGTATCTCTCAACGGGTGTGGTCGATGGTTATAAAGATACCGAAACTGAAGTTTGACGCAGGGTATCGTATCCTGAGGAAAGAGCTATGACGACAATAATGATAGTCACCATGATTGCCCTGCTACTGCTGGGCTTTCCCATGATGGTGCCGCTCATTGCAGCGGCGATCATCGGTTTTTACATGATGTTTAACGGCTTCGGCCAGATGGATACGCTGATTCAGCAAATGATGGCAGGCATACGACCAGCCTCGCTGATCGCGGTACCCATGTTCATTTTAGCGGCCGATATTATGACCCGCGGCCAATCGGCTAACCGTTTGATCGCGATGGTAATGTCGTTTATCGGCCATATTAAGGGCGGGCTTGCGGTCAGTACGGCGGCCTCTTGTACGTTGTTTGGCGCTGTTTCAGGTTCAACCCAGGCAACCGTGGTCGCGGTGGGTTCGCCGTTGCGGCCCAAAATGCTTAAAGCCGGCTACTCCGACTCCTTTACGCTGGCGCTGATTATTAATGCCAGCGATATCGCTTTTTTGATTCCGCCGAGTATTGGCATGATCATCTACGGGGTCGTGTCAGGCACATCGATTGGTGAGCTGTTTATCGCCGGTATTGGCCCCGGTCTTCTGATTCTGTTGATGTTTTCAGCCTACTGTATTACCTACGCCATCGTTAAGGATGTACCGACCGAGGCGAAAGCCAGCTGGAGAGAGCGTGGCGTTGCGGTTCAAAAAGCGCTCTGGCCGCTGGGTTTCCCGGTTATTATTGTCGGCGGTATTTATGGCGGTATTTTTAGCCCTACGGAGGCTGCCGCAGCGTGTGTGCTGTATGCGGTGCTGCTGGAATTTGTGGTGTTTCGGTCCCTCAAGATGGTCGATATCTACACGATTGCCAAATCTACCGGCTTGATTACTGCTGTGGTGTTTATCCTGGTAGCCGTCGGTAATAGCTTCTCCTGGATTATTTCCTTCGCTCAAATTCCCCAAACGATCCTGGAAGCCGTAGGCGTGAATGATGCCGGGCCGACTGGCGTCTTGATCGCGATTTGTATCTCCTTCTTTATCGCCTGCATGTTCGTTGACCCTATCGTGGTTATCCTCGTGCTTACGCCTATCTTTGCCCCTGCCATTGCCACAACAGGACTCGACCCGGTACTGGTCGGCATCTTGATTACCCTGCAGGTGGCGATTGGCTCGGCCACACCACCGTTTGGCTGCGACATCTTTACCGCGATTGCGATCTTTAAGCGGCCTTACTGGGAAGTTATTAAAGGCACGCCGCCGTTTATCTTTATGCTCATTCTGGCGGCCGCGCTTCTAATCATGTTCCCGCAGATTGCGCTGTTTCTACGCGACCTGGCGTTCCGCTAGCCTTCCATTAAGGAGAATTGCATGTTTAACCGCATTTTAGTCCCAGTGGATGGCTCGAAAGGTGCCATTAAGGCGCTCGATAAAGCAGTAGGGTTACATCTGCTAACGGGCGCTGAGCTCTATTTCTTGTGCGTATTCAAGCACCACAGCCTGCTTGAGGCGTCACTTTCCATGGTACGCCCCAATCAGTTGGATATTCCCGACGATGCGTTAAAAGAGTACGCCACCGAGATCGCTATACACGCGAAAAACCATGCCATTGAGCAAGGCGCGGACAGCACAAGCGTGCGTGCTTTTGTTAAAGGTGGTCGGCCTTCACGTACCATTGCACGCTTCGCCTGGAAGCGAGAGTGCGATTTGATCGTGATTGGTGCTCAAGGCACTAACGGCGAAAAGAGCATGCTGCTGGGCAGTGTATCTCAACGGGTGGCCGGTGCGGCGCATTGTCCCACCTTGGTGGTGTAGCTTCGTTGTAGGCACCACGATTGACGTAAGCATTGCTTCACAAGGTTAAACCTCTTGGTAAAAGCGAGGTCGTAACAGGCGTAGCTACAGTCTTAACTACGGTTTTAACTACAGTCGTAACAACAGCGCCCGTTTCAGGTAGATACACCCTGAAGCGGGTGTTAGGCTTTGAAGCACTTAATATCTGGCGTATTGCGCCGTCGAATAAGGTTACTTTTTTATGAAAACACTGCTCTCCTCAACGGCTCTGACAGGTCTGCTTTTAGTGGCACCGTTTGTTGCTGCGGCCCCTGAAACTGACGATCAGCGCCTTGCCTACAGCCTTGGGGTTACGCTGGGTGAAAGCATGAAAGCGGATATCGGCGACCTTGACCTGGATGCGTTTAACGACGGCATGCGCGATGTGTTCGAGGACAATGAGTTGGCGCTCGACGAAGAGCAAATGGTTGAGGCCATTATGGCCTTCCAGGAGCGCTCGTTGGAGGCGCGTGAACAGGAAGCCGCTGAGATCGGCCAGGCAAACCTCGAGGAAGGCGAAGAGTTCCTGGCAGAAAACGCCGAGCGTGAGGGCGTAGAGGTGACGGATTCTGGCCTGCAGTACGAAGTGCTTGAGTCGGGCGATGGCGCAACGCCCGGGCCTGAGGACACTGTTGAGGTGAATTACGAAGGCATGCTGCTGGATGGTACGATATTCGACAGCTCGTTTGAGCGCGGCGAGTCGGTTAGCTTCCAGGTCAATCAAGTTATTGAAGGCTGGCAGGAAGGCCTGCAGATGATGAGCGTTGGCGATAGCTGGATGCTGTATATCCCTGCTGACCTGGCTTACGGCGAAAACGGCCAAGGCCCAATTGGCCCCAATGAAATGCTCACGTTCCGGGTTGAACTGTTAGGCGTTGAATAATCCATGCCTATGGCCCTGCGGGTAGCTCACACGCTAAGTGCGTTGTTGTTGCTAAGCGGCCCGCTGGCAGCCAGTGCAATGGCTGAAACGCCTGAGCGCTTGCCCGCGCTAAATGCCATGTCAGAGCAGGCAAGCGTCGTCGGCGTTTCATCAGGCGGTTATATGGCAACCCAGCTAGCGGTTGCTTGGCCTGAGCGCTTTAGCGGTGTAGGCGTGCTGGCGGCAGGGCCTTGGGGCTGTTCGGAGGGCTCCTTAAATCTTGCGCTTAATCAATGCATGCAAACCCGTGTAGGCCAGCCAGCCTTGGACAGGCTAGACGCACGTTGGGCGGGTTATGAAAGGCATGACCGGGTCGGTGCTCGTGAAGACCTGGCTCAGCTCCGTGCCTTTATCTGGTATGGCGATGCCGATGATGTCGTACAGCCCGAGCTGGCTGAGCTATTGGCCAAGCAGTGGTTGGGCTGGCTGACATCGCCTGAGCAGCTGCAACGGGTACGTAGTCAGGCAGCGGGGCATGGCTGGCCAGTCCAGCTACGCGAGGAGGAAGCTGTTGGTCCGCAGGAGTTGGGCAACTGCCGCCAGGGCGGTGGTAGCCATGTGCTGGCCTGTGATGAAGATGTTGCGCAAGAAATGCTTGCCTGGTTATATCCCGAACGCGACGCTTCTACTTCCGCAACGGGAGAGCTGGTTGCTTTCGATCAGTCGGAGTTTGCGGTTAAAGGGCTCGCGGACACGGGGTATGTATTTATTCCCGCAGCATGTGAAGAGGGAGCATGCCCGGTCACTATTGCACTGCACGGCTGCCAAATGAGCGCTAGCGCTATTGGTGATACCTTTGTTAGCCATAGCGGTTTGAATCGTTGGGCCGCCAGCCACCAGCAGATAGTGCTTTACCCACAAGCTGACAGCAGCTTGTCGAACCCGCAAGGGTGCTGGGATTGGTGGGGGTATGCAGAAAGCCTCTGGCAGAAAAATCCGCTGCACGATACCCGTGAAGGCGTCCAGGCGAGCGCGCTCATGCGTATGCTTGACCGTTTGGAAGCCGCGCCGGTTATGCCGGTTCTGTCTGACTAGTTCTGCCTGGCTAGCTCTTCTTTACCACTTCAAAGTCAAACCAGCTCCCCACATCTCCCTCCGGTGTTTCAAGAATCACGCGTGCCCGCCAGGGCGTAGCAGTTTGCACCTCTTTATCCACTTGGCCTTGACCACGAAAACGGCTTGGCGTGATGGCATCCAGCACAAAGCGCTCAATCCTCGAATCTCGATAGCGGTCAACCAAATCCACGTTGACCTGATGGGCTGGAATGCCTTGAATATCGACTTCCAACGGTAAAGCAGCGTGCGCTTCTATAGGGCCGTTGACATCAATATGAAAGGTCAACTGGCGCCCACTGCCCAGTGCGACTGAACAAGGGTGAGCATGGACATCGCAACTGGCGGCGGAAGGGAACCAGGTAACGTGGCTGTTATCGTGATATTGATGAAAAAATACGTACCATGTAGACATCGCCAGTGCTAAACCGGTGACTAAAATCAGCACCTTGAGTCCCTGTAAACCTGAAAAACCAGCAGTTTTAGGTAGTATCTTCATGGCAGAATACCGCTACGCAGGCCGTGAGGCGGGGTGTCGTTTCATGGTAACAGTAAACGTGTCGATGTCGTTGTGCTGTGATGTCGCAGTCACTAAGGAAAACCCATGGAGAGTATTACCACTGCGTTAGGGCCCCTGTTCCTACTAATTCTATTAGGAGCGGGCATGGGCTACTGGCGCTGGCCCGGTGCAGATTTTTGGCCGCAAATGGAGCGGCTAATTTACTTTGTGCTTTTCCCGGCCATGCTGGTGGGAACGCTGGCCACCGCCGATGTCAGCCAGGTACCGGTAGGGCGCTTGGCCCTGGTGCTATTAGGCGCCATTGCGTTTTTTGGGCTGCTGATCTGGTGGTTTCGCCATTGGCTACAGCTAACGCCAGCAGCGTTTACCTCGGTGTTTCAAGGCGCGGTGCGCTTTAACACCTATGTAGGCGTAGCGGGGGCCGCGGCATTGCATGGTGAGTTAGGTGCAACCACGGCAGCGGTTGCCGTAGCGCTGATGGTGCCCGTGGTGAACATCATGTGTGTGGCAAGTTTTGTGGCTGCCGGCACATTAGGCAGTGCGAGCATGGGGAAAAGCGTCATGGCGTTGGTGAAAAACCCGCTGATCCTCGCCTGCCTGGCAGGAATAGGATTAAACCTGAGCGGCATTGGCCTGCCAGGGTGGAGTGAGGACACCGTCGGCCTGCTAGGGCGTGCCGCGCTACCACTAGGGCTGGTTGCCGTGGGGGTGGCACTACGCCCGGCCGCGCTGTTACGCATTGACCGTGGCCTGTTAGCGACCAACAGCGTCAAATTGTTACTAATGCCAGCGCTGGTATTGGTGCTGGCGTGGGCGCTAGGCCTGGATACCGTTAGCCGGGACGTGGCGCTGCTGTTTGCAGCACTTCCCACGGCAACCTCGGCCTATATTCTGGCCCGCCAGTTAGGTGGTGACGCTGAGCTAATGGCAGCCATTATCACCGGTCAAACGCTACTCGCCATGCTCACGCTTCCGCTCTGGTTACAGCTTGCAGGGTAAGATGTAAAAATAAATAAAAAGTATTCGCATTTGTATTGACGGGTTAAATGATAATGATTATATTGTGCTTGTAGCGTTTAATGAGTCGCTACAGACCACGACAGCGAGCCGCCAGTTCGTTGTCATGGTTTCTCCCTCTCATTGCTAGTCACGGTCTTTTGCCACTCCTTTGGAGTGGCTTTCTTTTTTTGTGCACCTTTAAAAGACTGAGCCCACTGTGAATGACCGCCAGCGAGAGCTTTACGCTGACGGCCTTTGCTTGAAAGTGGTGGTAACTTACGCCTCGCGCCGATAAATCAGATCCCACACGCCGTGGCCCAACTTCTCGCCACGGGCTTCAAACTTGGTCAGCGGGCGGAAGGCGGGGCGGGGTACATAGGGCGCCGTGTCGGCATCGGCTGTGTTGGCGTAGCCGGAGGCGGCTTCCATTACCTCGGCCATCCACTCGGCATAGGCTTCCCAGTCGGTCGCCATGTGGAAGGTGCCGCCGGGTTTCAGGCGTGTGCGAATCAGCTCGACAAACGCGGGCTGTACAATGCGCCGTTTGTGGTGCTTTTTCTTCGGCCAGGGGTCGGGGAAAAACAGCTGCACGGTGTCGATTGAGCCTTCCGGCAGGCACTTCTCCAGTACGGCCAGGGCGTCTTCTTTATAGATACGCAGGTTGGTCAGGCCGCGCTTGTCCACTTCATCCAGCAGCTTGCCGACGCCCGGCGAATGCACTTCGATACCGATAAAGTCGGTGTCCGGGTGGGTTTCTGCCTGCTCGATCAGCGAGTTACCCATGCCGAAGCCGATTTCAACCACGCGGGGCGCTTCCCGGCCAAACAGTGCCGTCAGGTCCTGCAGACCATCGGCAATCGTCAGGCCAAAGCGCGGCCATACATCTTCAAGGCCCCGGTTCTGGGCTTGAGTCATGCGCCCAGCACGGATTACATAGCTTTTAATACCGCGACGATGCAGTGGCGCTTCAGCGCTTTCCGGCCCGGTTGAGGACTCGTCGGTACTTTTAATATCAGTCATAAAATCTCTTAACCGTTAATGCGGCCAGCAAAAGGTGATGAAGGGTCTGCCGTTTGGCGGCGCGGCATGCGCCCGGCCAGGAAAGCATCGCGCCCGGCTTCTACGGCGCTCTTCATGGCGCGCGCCATGCGCAGCGGTTCACGAGCGTGGGCAATGGCGGTATTCAACAGCACGCCATCACAACCCAGTTCCATGGCCATGGCCGCGTCGGACGCCGTGCCGATACCGGCATCCACCAGCACCGGTACGCTGCTTTGTTCCACAATCAGGCGCACGTTGTGTGGGTTCTGAATGCCGTGGCCTGAACCAATCAGCGAGCCCAGCGGCATGATGGCGCAGCAACCCATGGCTTCAAGTTCGCGTGCCACAATGGGGTCGTCGCTGGTGTACACCATGACGTCAAAGCCATCGGCCAACAGCGTCTCGGCGGCTTTCAGGGTTTCGACGACATTGGGGTAGAGCGTGGTCTCATCGCCCAGCACTTCCAGTTTGACCAACTTGTGGCCATCCAGCAGTTCGCGGGCCAAGCGACAAGTGCGTACAGCGTCTTTGGCGGTGTAGCAGCCTGCCGTATTAGGCAGCAGGGTATAGCGCGACGGCGAAATCACGTCGAGCAGGTTGGGTCCGGCTTCCTGGCCCAGGTTGGTACGGCGTACGGCAAAGGTGACAATCTCGGCGCCACTTTCGGCAATCGCCGCACCGGTCTCGTCGAAGTCTTTATATTTGCCGGTGCCGACCAGCAGGCGAGAACTAAAGTTACGTCCGGCGATAGTAAACGGCGCATCGTTTTGAAGTGTCATAGCGAATCCTGGATAAAGCGCGAGAAATAGGGCGTAGCCAGTAAAAAAGGCATGCGAGCTGCGGGCTAGCCACCGCCAATGGCGTGCACCACTTCGACCTGGTCATCCTCGGCCAGGGGAGTGATCGCTAGCTGGCTGCGTGGCACAATCTCTTCGTTGATCTCTACCGCGACCCGCCGACCCGTAAGCGCCAATTGATCGATTAGATCCGCAGCCGTCAGGCCCGCTTCCAGCGCGTAAGGCTCGCCATTGAGTTGAATTTGCATAAGGGCGTCTCGTCTATCGAGGCATAGGGTCTATAAGAGTTAGGGCTAACCCTAGCGAAATACCAAAAAGTGCCTCTATTGTAGCGGTTTCCTGCGGCGCAAGGTATGCCGAGTCGTACGCGTGCTTACACGGGCGCGCTAACACCTTGAAAGGAGCAATAATGCAACGTAGCGAACGAATCATTTGGTGCCTGGTAGCGCTCTCTGGAGCTATCACGGTCATGGTGGGCGCGTATGCTGCTCATGGTCTGGCCGCGCGAGTATCGGCGGAGTTGGTGCACGCGGCCGAAACCGGCGTGCGCTACCAGGCCTGGCACACGCTAGCGATAATGGCGGTACTGGTCGGTCAGCGCGTGCTTGGTTTCAAGGGCTGGCAGTGGCCAGTTGCACTGTGGGGATTGGGCATGGTGGCTTTCTCCGGCTCGCTTTATGCCATGGCGATGGCCGATTTAAATGCAGGCATCGTCACGCCGATAGGTGGCGCTCTGCTGATTGCCGGGTGGCTGATGCTAGCCGTGGCGGTGATCAGAAGCCCTTAACCAAGAAGCCCTGGTAGACTTTTTACGGTTGACCTTTAAGCCGCCCGGTGCTTTTACGCACGATCAGATGGCTACTTAGCGTCTGATGCCGAATGGGCTGCTCGCCGCGCAAAAGGTGGAGCAGCAACTGCATGGCCTGCTGGCCGATTTCATTGCGCGGCTGGCTAATGGTCGTCAGTTCCGGGTCGCAGTATTCGCTCAGGCCGATATTATCAAAGCCGACAACCGACAACTGGTCGGGCACGCTTATGCCTAACTGGCGGGCGGCTTTCAGCACGCCAACCGCCATTTCGTCACTATGACAAAAAATCGCGGTAGGCCGGGGCGTTTTCCCCTCCAGCAGTGCTAGCCCCTGCTGATAGCCGGAGCGAAAGCCAAAGTTACCCTCTGCAATACGCGCTTCATTGCTCAATTGATGCACCGCGAGCGTATCGCGGTAGCCGCGATTTCTTTCCTGGCAAATAGGATTGTTCGCCGGGCCGGAAAGCGTGGCAATACGTCGGTGGCCGAGCGACACCAGGTAATCAATCGCCTGACAGCTGGCTTGATGGTTGTCGATAGCAATTAACGGCAGGTCGATATCGCTAAAAAATTCACACGCCATGACCAACGGAAAGTCCGCTTGATTATCCGCTTGCTTGACCAGCGCCTTGGGAATCTCGGAGGTCAACAGCACAATGCCATCGGCCTGATTGGTGGAAAGCAGCCGAAAGTAGGCCTCTGCGCGCGCAGGGTCGTGTTCGCAGTCGCCAATCAGTATCTGGTAGCCCGCCTGATGGGCAACATCCTCCATGCCGCTAATAATTTCGGAGAAGAACGGATTCGAAATATCCGGCAAGAGCGCCACGATGGTTTTGGACTCCGCGCGGCGCAAGTTGCGTGCGGCAATGTTGGGCGAATAGCCCACCTGAGCAATTGCCTGATTCACCCGCTTTCGGGTGGCATCGCTGACTTTTTCAGGCGTTGCCAGGGCGCGTGACACGGTCGCTGTCGAACAGCCCGCCGCTTTCGCCACGTCTTTAATCGTCGGCACGCTATGCGGCTGTTTGCTCGTTACCTGGGTGTTAAGCATTGAACGATGGTCCTGAAAAAAACGCGCCTGAAAGCGGGCGGTTAAAGACAATGTTGGCGCGCTACTAACTAAAATGTAAATGTTTACATCCAAATTCTAGCAGTGTTAACCACAATATATAAACGCATCTTTACTATTAGCGCGTTAATTATGCGGCTATTTATTCCCTCTTTTTATTTATTCTTTAGTCTAAAATATAAGCGCTTACCGAGAGGTTTAAGATTTAAAGCCCTTTTACAGCAGTGCGTTATCCATTTTATATCTCCCTTTTTGACGCGCTTGACCGATGTGCGTTGCTCTGCTGAAATGTAATCCATTACATTGAGTCTTTCAGCACTGATTGCTGACGCTAAAACAACAAAACAAATGAGGTCGATGATGAAGACCCTTAAAGGGCCCGCGCTCTTTCTAGCCCAATACATTGGTGACGAGCCGCCTTTCGATAGCCTGGAGAATATTGCTCGCTGGGCATCGGAGCTGGGCTTTAAAGCGTTGCAAATGCCCACGCTGGATAAGCGGTTTTTTGATCTGGAGCGAGCAGCAGAAAGCCAAGCGTATTGCCAGGAAGTCCAAGCGCTTCTAGCGCAATATGACTTGGAAATTTGCGAGCTTTCGACGCATTTGCAGGGCCAATTGGTGGCCGTGCATCCGGTTTATGACAGCCTGTTTGATGGCTTCGCCCCGGCTGAACTGCACGGCGACCCGGTCGCGCGCCAAGCCTGGGCTGTCGAACAGCTAAAGCTTGCTGCCCAGGCCAGCGCCAATCTGGGTTTGAAGGCCCATGCCACGTTCTCCGGCTCGCTGCTTTGGCCGTTTCTTTACCCTTGGCCGCAGCGCCCCGCAGGGCTGGTTGAAGATGGTTTTGCCGAGCTTGCCAAACGCTGGCGCCCTATTCTGGATGCCTTCGATGCGGCGGGTGTGGACTTATGTTTTGAGATACATCCCGGTGAAGACCTGCACGATGGCGCGACCTTTGAGCGTTTTTTAGCCGCCGTGGACCATCACCCGCGCTGCTGCATGCTGTATGACCCTTCGCATTTGGTGCTCCAGCAGCTTGATCACCTTGCCTTTCTTGACCGCTATCACCCGTATATCCGCATGTTTCATGTCAAGGATGCCGAGTTTCATCCCACTGCCCAGCAAGGCGTTTATGGCGGCTACACTTCTTGGATCGAGCGGGCAGGCCGCTTTCGCTCCTTGGGCGACGGGCAGGTGGATTTCAAAGCGGTGTTCTCGAAACTGGCGCAGTACGATTTTGATGGCTGGGCAGTCATCGAGTGGGAGTGCGCGATCAAACATCCTGAGCAGGGCGCGGCGGAAGGCGTCACGTTCGTGAACGAGCACATCATTCAGGTGACCGACCGCGCGTTTGATGATTTTGCCGATGCCGGAACGGATCGCCAGGCCAACCGCACGCTGCTGGGCCTCGGTTAAATTAACGCTCAGGGATTACTTCATGACAATAATCAATAACACGCCGCGCAGACTTCGCCTCGCCATGATAGGCGGCGGCCAGGGGGCTTTTATCGGCGGTGTGCACCGCATGGCGGCGCGCCTGGATGACCGCTTTGAGCTGGTGGCCGGGGCTTTTTCTTCCCAGGCCGAGCGCAACCTGGCGACCGCCAATGAGTTAGGTATTGATGGCCAGCGTTGCTATACCGACTACGCCGCGCTGTTGGCAGGCGAAGCCGCTCGTGAAGATGGTGCGCAGGTCGTGGCGATTGTGACGCCCAACCATCTGCATTACCCGGCGGCGCTGGCAAGCCTGAAAGTGGGCTTTCACGTGGTGTGTGAAAAACCCATGACGCTCAGTGTTGAGGAAGCCGAGCAGCTGGCGCAGGCGGCTGAGAAAAGCGCTCGCCACTTTGTATTAATGCACAACTATGCGGGTTATCCACTGGTTCAGCATGCCCGTGAACTGATTGCCGAAGGCGCGCTGGGGCAGCTTCGCCATGTACAGGTCGAATATATTCAAGAGTGGTTAAGTGAACCCCCTGAAGCCGATAACCGCCAAGCTGCTTGGCGGTTGGATCCTACTCAGGCGGGGGCTGCTGGCTGCCTGGGGGATATCGGCGTGCATGCGTTTCAGCTGGCCCAGTTTATTAGCGGCCAGCGCGTCAGTGAGGTCAGCGCTGATTTGGTGACGGCCGTGCCGGGGCGGGCGCTTGATGATAACGTTCAGGCGTTGTTGCGTTTCGATGGCGGCGCGCGAGGCATGCTGTGGGCAAGCCAGACGGCCGCCGGTTATGAGAACGCGCTAACCATTCGCGTCATCGGCGAGAAGGCCAGCCTGCAATGGGCCCAGGAGCAGCCCAACGAGCTGTGGCTGAAACCGCTTAATGGGCCAAGCCAGCGCTTAACGCGGCGCGATGACTGGCTAAGTGCGAACATTGCTCAAGGCGTGCGCGTGCCGGGCGGGCATCCGGAAGGCTACATTGAAGCCTTTGCCAACCTGTATCAGGCGTTGGCCGATGGTCACGCGGCTGGTGAGTATCCCGCTTGGCTGCCCGGCATTGAAGACGGTGTGGATGGCATGCGCTTTATTGCCGCGGCGATTACCTCACACCAGGCGGCAGGCAGTTGGACGCCGCTGCATCTGAGTAAAGCGCCAGACGCTTCCGGGGGCGCCCCATGAGCGAGCCTATTTTAAAGCTTGAAGGGATCGGTAAAGCCTTCGGCCCCGTTCAAGTACTGAATGATATTTCCCTTTCTGTTATGCCGGGCGAAGTGCTGGGTATTCTGGGGGAAAATGGCGCCGGAAAATCCACGCTGTTAAAGATCATCAGCGGTATTTACACGCCAACGGTGGGTGCGATTCACCTGAATGGCCAGATATTCAGCGCATTGGACCCGATTACGGCGCGTTCTCACGGCGTGGCGATGATTCCCCAGGAGTTCAATTTAATCCCCACGCTGCGTGTTTACGAAAATGTCTTTTTGGGCCAGGAAGTGCGCCGTCATGGTTTTCTTGACCACGCCGGCATGCGTAAGCGCACCCAGCAACTGCTCAGCTCGCTTGAAGTGGACCTAGACCCTGAACTTCCCATCGAGCGGCTAAGCGTTGCCCAAAAGCAGATGGTTGAAGTGGCCAGGGTGCTGGTTAACGACGCGCGATTGCTGATTCTGGATGAGCCCACCACGGTGCTGACCGACCGCGAAGTTGCGGTGCTGTTTAACGTGGTGCGCGCGCTGGTCGCCAAGGGCGTCACGATTCTGTTTATTTCTCACAAGCTAAAAGAGGTCAAAGATCTCTGTGATCGGCTGCTGATTTTACGTGACGGCCAGCAAGTAGAACTGTGCGAGACCGCGACGCTTAATGAAGAGGGCATGGCGCGCAAAATGGTCGGGCGTGAGCTGTCACAAATTTACCCTGAGAAGCTTGCGCAACGTGCTGATAACACGCCGCCCGCGCTGCGGGTGCGGGGCTTGAGCCTTAAAGGCAAGCTCAAGGACATCAACCTTGAAGTACGCCGCGGTGAAGTGTTGGGGCTTGCCGGGCTGGTAGGTGCGGGGCGCACCGAAATTGCTGAAACTATCATGGGGCTGCACCGCAAAGAGCAGGGCGAGATATTTATTGATGGCGAGCTTGTTGATCTTCGGTCACCCAACGAAGCCCACGCCCACGGCTTGGCGTATCTGTCGGAAGACCGCCAGGGCAAGGGGCTGATTCTCTCGTTTAACGTCATGCAGAACATTACCGCCCTTAGCCTGAAGCGCTATGTGCGCGGGTTTATCAAGCATCGCGCTGAACGACGTCAAGCCGAACATTACCAGCAGCGCCTGGCCATCAAGGCATCCAACCTGGCGGCGCCGGTGAGCCTGTTGAGCGGTGGCAACCAGCAGAAGGTTTACTTCTCGAAGCTACTCGATATTGAGCCCGATATCCTGATGCTCGATGAGCCCACCCGCGGCATCGACATCAGCGCCAAACAGCAGATTTACCGGTTGATTCGCGACTTTACCGAACAAAATAAAGCTGTTGTCGTGATCTCCTCTGAGCTTGAAGAGGTCATTGGTATTGCGGATCGGGTGTTAGTGATTCGCGAGGGACAAATAGCCGTTGAGCTTAACGGTGACGAGATCAATGAAGAACAAATAATGCTGTATGCCGCTGGCGCACGGCAGCACGCCAACCGTGAACAAGTGGGGAATCAAGATGGCTCAACCGCCTAATACCAAGACAATGGGGAGCGTTGCACGCCAAGGCCTGCGCAGGCTGCCCCTTAACGCGACGATTCTGGCCCCGCTGGTGGCGCTGATTTTGCTGTTCGTGGTGTCGTCCATCGCCAGCGAATATTTTCTTAATACGCGCAATATTTCCAACGTAATGCGCCAGGTCTCCTATACCGGCATTATCGCTATCGGCATGACCTTTGTGATTATCGCCGGCGGGATCGATCTGTCGGTGGGGTCGATGGTGGCGCTGGTGGGCGTGGTTATCCTGTATATCGTCAATAGCATTAGTGACCCCATTCAGGCGGTGCTTCTCGGCCTGTTGGCCGCTATCGCTGCGGGCGGGTTGTTAGGGCTATTCAACGGCCTGTTAGTCACCCGAGGGCGCATAGCGGCCTTTGTGGTAACGCTTGCCAGTATGTCGATTTTTCGTTCGCTGGCGCTCTACTTCACCGATGCAGCAGTGGTTTCTACCCCCAATCCGCACTTCTCAAGCGTGGGCGGCGGCTTTTTGCTGGGCATTCCGGTTCCGGTGATCGTGTTCTTTGGTTTGGCGATCATCGCTCATGTGTTGCTGTTTCATACCCCTTACGGGCGGCATGTGTGCGCGGTGGGCGCTAATCCTCAGGTAGCACGCTATTCGGGCATTCGGGTTGAGCGCATTGTGCTCTCCACCTTTGTGATTGCGGGCATTTGCGTGGGGCTTTCGGCCATCATGCTGACCTCGCGGCTCAACTCGGTAAGCCCGAGTGATGCGGGCTACTTTTATGAACTGGATGCTATTGCCGCCGTCGTCATAGGAGGCACGGCGCTTTCCGGTGGGCGCGGCTCGATATGGGGCACGGTCATCGGCGCGCTGATTCTGGGTATTATCAACAACATGCTTAACCTGACCGGCGTTTCCCCTTATTTACAGGGGCTGGTCAAGGGCGGCGTCATTTTGCTGGCGGTACTGCTGCAGTACAAGCGTGCCTGACTGTAAAAGCGGACGTTAAAAACGGTCTTTTCGGTCGCTATGCCCAAACAGGGCCGACGATCACACTGGGCGGGGTTGGCTCGCCCATTCACGATGTACGTTAGAAAGGGAGCAATAACAATGACACTATCACGCCTTTTCAAGACTGCCGCGCTGGCAACGGCCATAGCGGGTACGTCCAGCCTGGCGCTGGCCGACGACTACCATATTGGCGTCACCGTACCCTCCGCTGACCATGGCTGGACCGCAGGCCTTTTATGGTGGGCACAGCAAGCTGCCGACGACCTGAGTGAGCAGTATCCGGATGTGAGCTTTACCGTGCTTTCCGCCAACTCCGGCACGGCTCAGGTCTCTAACGTAGAAGATCTGATGATCCGCAACCTGGATGCGCTGGTCATTCTTCCCCACGACCCGGCAACGCTTCAGGCAGTTATTTCAGAAGCTTACGATGAAGGCATCTATACCGTTGTGGTGGACCGCGAGCTTGAAACGCCTGCGCAAAACGTCTTTATTGCGGGCGATAACCCAGGCTTAGGCGAGCACGCCGCGCGTTATATCGCTGAAGAGTTGGGCGGCGAGGGCAATATTCTGGTGCTGGAAGGCCCGCCCATCCCCATCAACAGCCAGCGTGTCGATGCCTTTAACCGGGTGATGGAAAACTATCCCGATATCAATATTCTGGCCTCTCAAACGACCAACTGGAACCCACAGCAGGCGCTTAGCGTAACGGAAGACCTGCTGGGCAGTAACCCGGAAGTGGATGCCATTTGGGCGGGTGACGATGACGTATTGATCTCGGCGCTTCAGGCGGTGGATGAAAACAACCGCGACGATATCCAACTGATTGTGGGCGGTGGCGGTTCTCAGCGTGTGATTGAAATGATCCGTAACGAGCACCCGATGGTCAAAGGCACCGTTACCTATCCGCCGAACATGATTGCCTCTGCCATGGCGCTAGCGGTACACGGCGTTAAAGGCGAGCATCTGGGCGATATGTACCACGGCGTGCCTTCACGGCTCATCCTTAACGCTGATCTAATCACCCTCGACAATGTAGAAGAGTACTACGAGCCAGAAGCCGCTTACTAAGCTACCTGGCCGCTAAACGCCCCGGGCCCTGGCTTCTTGATAGCCAGGGCCCGGGGCGTTTTTTTGCAAGCCATTCTCTACGATCGCTGCTTACCCTGTTTGTCGGCTGCTACGTAGCGGGCAAGGCATAGCTTGCGGTGACGTGCACAACTGGGCGGTGTTCATCGGCTGCGGAGAATATCTGTACTTCACCCACCGCTAAACGGCGGCCCAGCTTGATCAGTTTGGCGCGGGCGATAATGTCGTGTTCGCCTGAAGCGGCGCGCAGGAAGTGGCAGTTTAAGTCACTGGTCACCGCCATGGGTTCAGGGCCGATTTGGGCCAGAATCGCCACATACAGCGCCACATCGGCAAAGCCCATCATCGTCGGGCCAGAAACCCGGGGGCCGGGGCGTAGATGTTCATACCCTACCGTTAAGCGCATCGTGGCACACATCTCGCCTACGCTCTCAACTCTGCCCATTCGCTGGGGAAACACCTCATCCAGAAAGTGCTCGATCTGTTCGACAGTCATGACGGTCATTGTTGTTATCCTGTATAAAAAAGCCCCAAGGCATATGCCTTGGGGCTAGTTGTACCATAAAACGAATTTACTTCGCCTTATGCACCTGACGCCATTCGTGAAGTAGCGGTTCGGTGTAGCCTGACGGCTGCACGCGACCCTTGAAGATCAAATCTGAGGCGGCCTTGAACGCGGTGGAGTCCTCAAAGTGACTGCTCATCGCGGTGTAAGTGGGGTCGCCTGCGTTTTGCTCATCGACCACTTTCGCCATGCGTTTGAGGGTTTCCTCTACGCGCGGCGCATCGACAATGCCGTGATGCAGCCAGTTGGCAATATGCTGGCTGGAAATACGCAGCGTGGCGCGGTCTTCCATCAGGCCTACATCGTGAATATCCGGCACTTTGGAGCAGCCCACGCCGTGCTCTACCCAGCGCACCACGTAACCCAGAATGCCTTGGCAGTTGTTATCCAGCTCCTGCTGAATCTCGTCATCTGACCAGTTAGGGTTTTCCGCCACTGGGACGCTGAGTAAGTCGTCGAGGAAGTCGGGCTCGCCCAGTGCTTCAAGCTCGCGCTGAACGTCGGTGACATTCACCTGATGATAGTGCAACGCATGTAGGGTAGCGGCCGTGGGCGAAGGTACCCAAGCGGTGTTGGCACCGGCTTTTGGATGGCCGATTTTCTGTTCCAGCATGTTGTGCATTAAATCGGGCATGGCCCACATGCCTTTACCGATCTGGGCGCGACCGCGTAGACCGCAAGCAAGGCCTACTTGTACGTTGCTCTTCTCGTAGGCGGTAATCCACGCGGCGGATTTCATGTCGCCTTTGCGGACCATGGGGCCTGCTTCCATGGCGGTGTGCATCTCATCGCCGGTGCGGTCCAGGAAGCCGGTGTTGATGAACGCCACGCGTGAAGAAGCCTCGGCAATACACGCCTTGAGGTTGACCGTGGTGCGGCGCTCTTCGTCCATGATGCCCATCTTTAAGGTGTCGCGGCTCATGCCAAGGATGTCTTCCACGCGGCCAAACAGCTCGTTGGCGAACGCGGCTTCGGCAGGGCCGTGCATCTTCGGTTTGACGATATATACCGAGCCGGTGCGCGAGTTGCGTGGCTGGTCGGCATCTTTTTTAAGATCGTGCAGGGCCAGTAGCGAGGTCACCACAGCATCGAGAATACCTTCCGGCAACTCGTTGCCCTCCTCATCCAGAATCGCTGGCGTGGTCATCAAGTGGCCCACGTTACGCACGAACATCAGCGAACGACCGGGTAGGGTCACCTTGCCGCCTTCGGTGGTGTTCCAGGTGCGGTCAGCGTGCAGCTTACGGGCGAAGGTTTTACCGCCCTTGTCGATGTTCTCTTCCAGATCACCCTTCATCAGACCGAGCCAGTTGCTATAAACGCCTACCTTGTCTTCGGCATCCACGGCGGCTACGGAGTCTTCGCAGTCCATAATGGTGGTGAGTGCGGCTTCAACGACGACGTCTTTTACGCCCGCCGGGTCGGTTTTACCAATGGCGTGACTGGCATCGATCTGGATTTCCAGGTGCAGGCCATTATTGGCTAGCAGAATCGTCTCAGGAGCGGACGTTTCACCGGTAAAGCCAATCAGCTTGCCGGAATCTTTTAGGCCAGTTTCCCGGCCGCCTTCCAGCGTAACGACCAAATGGCCGTCACGAATTGTGTAGTTAACCGCGTCGCGGTGGGAGCCTGTGGCCAGCGGCGCGGCACGGTCCAGAACGCCTCGCGCATAGGCAATGACTTTAGCGCCGCGCTTGGGGTTAAAGCTTGTGCCTTTTTCCGCGCCGTCTTCCTCGGAAATAGCGTCGGTGCCATAGAGCGCGTCATAAAGACTGCCCCAGCGCGCATTCGCCGCATTCAGGGCGTAGCGGGCGTTACTTACCGGCACCACCAACTGTGGACCTGCCTGTATGGCAACTTCGCGGTCGACATTGGCGGTGGTCGCCTTTACGTTGGAAGGCAGGTCGGCCAGGTAGCCGATCTCTTTCAAAAAGGCCCGGTAGGCTGGCATGTCGCTAACGGGGCCGGGGTTCTCACGATGCCATGCATCAATTTTTTCTTGCAGCGCATTACGCTCTGCTAGCAATTGTTTATTTTTTGGGGTCAGATCATGGAACAGGGCATCGACACCGGCCCAGAAGGCGCTTTCATCAACGCCCGTGCCAGGTAGTGCCTGCTCGTTAATAAAGCGGTCCAGCTCGGTGGCCACCTGCAAACGGTGGCGCGTGATACGCTCGCTCATGGGGTTTCTCCTGTGAAGGTGCCCGTGGGTGGTGAATGGCCACGGCCAGAGTAAAATAAGCGCAAAATACATTTATGGAAAATACTTCCACAACTGTGCAGGCATGTAAACAGCGTAGACGTTAAAGCGGCACAATGCTCGACCAAATGATAAGAAAGCAGGGCGCTCATAGAGAGGTTTGGATGCAGGATTTCCAACAGATGGAAAGTTTGTTTCGGCAAACGGCAGGCGAATCAGTCTTTTCCCGATTAGTGCCGGGTGAAGCGCTGTGGGACGTCGTGAAGGGCTATTTTCTGCATTATGGTCTGGAAGCACTCTTTGAAAGCACCGATGAGGTACATGCAGGCTTTATCGATACCGGCCGCTTTGCCTTGTGGTGCCAGGTATGGAGCCCACCCAATCCATCAGGCACAGCCTTTGTGGTGCACGGTTACTTTGACCATTTAGGCCTTTATCGTCACCTGTTAACGCACCTGTTGGCCAAGGGCTGGCGGGTAGTGCTATGGGACCTGCCGGGTCATGGGCTTTCGAGTGGCCCGCGCGCAGAGATTGAAGATTTTGACGACTATCAGCACTGCCTCACCTACATGCAAAACACCCTGATCACGCTAGGCATAGCTTCCAGGCCGTGGTTGGGTGTTGGGCAGAGTACCGGGGGGGCGATTCTTGCAACCGACGCACTCACCCGGCGCGAAGAGGCCGGTTGGGATGGCCTGGTGCTGCTCGCGCCGTTGGTACGCCCTTGGCGGTGGACTCAGGCGAGTTGGATGCACCTTATCGCTAGCCCGTTCTTGAAGGATATTCCGCGTAAATTTCGGCCCAACTCAACCGACGAAGCGTTTACCGAATTTCTGCGTGATCACGACCCACTGCAGCCCGAGCGCTTAAGTGTGGCGTGGGTAAGTGCCATGCGGCGCTGGATGCCACGCCTGCTCGCGCTTGAGCCTGTCGACGTGCCAACATTGATTTTGCAGGGTGAGCAGGATTTAACGGTTGATTGGCAGTGGAACCTGACCGTTTTAGCACAAAAATTTACCGCCGCCGAGATTCACTACCATCCGGAAGCACGCCACCATTTAGTTAACGAAGCAGAACCGATTCGCGAGACCTTGTTTAGCGCTATCAACACGTTTATTGACCAGATGCCTGGCGGGCCGCATGAGCCTGTCGAACCCTAAATAGCCTGTTATTAAGGAGTCCAATCGAATGAGCGTAGTACCCAAGGTATTAGTATTTGCCGGAAGCAGCCGCCAAGATTCACACAACAAACAGTTGGCGCGGCTGGTTGCCAAGCGCATTGAGGCGTTAGGCGGCGTGGCCACGTTTGTGGATTTGAAAGACTACCCGTGCCCTCTGTTTGATGAAGATATTGAAACCCAAGGTGTTCCGGAGAACGTGCTTAAACTGCGCGAACTGCTGGCTGATCACCAGGCGCTGTTTATCGCCTCGCCGGAATACAACGGCTTTATCACCCCGCTTTTGAAGAACACGCTGGACTGGTTATCACGCCCTTATGACGACACGCCGGGCCTGGCGCTTTACTCAGGCAAATGGGCTGCGCTGGTGTCGGCTTCCCCTGGTGGGTTAGGCGGTATTCGCGCGATGCCGCTGGCCCAACAGTTGCTCGCCAATCTAGGCTTGATCGTACTGCCGCAGCCGATGTCGCTCTCCAAAGCGCACACCGCTTTTGATGAAGCAGGCACGTTTATCGAAGAAGCCAATAGCAAAAAACTGGATGCGCTCTGCCAGCGGCTGGTGGATATGCTGGCGTGTACGCGTCTTTAAAACTGCATCGCGAAGCGCCTTAAGGGACACTTTGATGGCGGGGCCTGGCGTGAGGCCGTTGCGTCACGCCAGGCCCCATCTGTGCTACATTGCCCGTGTATTCCTATACTCGACTGATATTGTTTGAACGGATATTAATGCGATATGGTGCAGGGCTTCTTTTTATTGAAAGCGACTGTTAACCATAGTAATAGTGCCAATATTAAGGCGTGAACCATCATAATAGCGATTGTTACCCCCGCCCAGCCCCCGGCGCTATAAAGCGTCGCGGAACATATTGCCCCTAGCGTTCCTCCTCCGTAGTAAAAGAAAAGGTATACACCGCTGGCAAAGTTGACCGGTACTTTACGCACTTGGCTTAGCATTGCCGTCGTTAAAGCTTGCAATAGATAGGTAGCAATTGAGAAGAGAAGTACACTAAAAATGACCAGGTAATAATTCTTCGTCATTAGAAGCATAGAACCCCAAAGCAATGCCAGTAAAATGATGAAGAGCAGCGGTTCGTTTTTAGATGTATACATCGTTGGTACGGTGATAACTGCAATTATTGCAGGTAAACAGGCTAGATAGATAAGCCCTATTTCTCCAGCCGTTTTACTGTAGGGGGGGTAAGATAGTGCGATGCCTAAAGCAGTAAAGACCGAGCTTTGTGTAAATAAAATCCCGAAGCCTATGCTGTAGATCATTATAAGCGTTTTATCAGACAGTGCGTGCCTAAGTTGTGTTAAATAAAATATTTTTTCGTCATCATTGTTAGTCGTTGCGGTAATGGTGTTAACGTGTTTTTCATGCGCCATGATGAGCAAGGCTAAAAGTAGTAGCCCTGCACAGGATATAAAGCCCCACTGCCAGCCCATAGTGTCGATAGCGAAGGCAGGATAAAATCGGCTCAATGTGCTGCCCATGATTGTTCCAGTAACATAGCAGCCAATCCACTTAGTGCGCTTTTCCTTACATTGCGCCTGACCTATTATCGTCATTCCAGACGTCAGAATGCAGGGCAATATGATACCTTGGAAAAAGCGTATGAGAAAAAGAGTTTCCAGCGTTGTACTTATAGCTATACATGTATTAAGGGTTATTAATGTATAGAGTCCAAAGATGATTGTTTTTCTGGGAGGCAACTTATAGGTTAGTTTGCTGGCAAAGGGGGCGCATAGCATCATGCCAAAGAGACTAGCCATGCTTAGCCATCCCGCTTGGGATATTTCTACAGCATATCGAGCTGCCAGCCAAGGATAAATAGCTTGAGTTTGGTATAAGTTAAAGAATGCGCTAAATGATGCTAATGTTATAAAAATGCGCATAATTTAAAGCTCTGTTTAGGAGTTCTATTAAGCTATATAAGTTTTTGTTTAGATGGAATGTCTTTTTTTATCTCACGGTGAGTGGTTTTATGTTTGAGCTTAAACAGTTACGTTATTTTGTGGCAGTAGCAGAGGAGCTTAACTTTAGACGGGCGGCCGAGCGTTTACACATAACTCAGTCACCACTTAGTCAAACAATAAAAAATTTAGAAGAGGTGCTAGATGTAAAGCTATTTTTAAGAAATACGCATGGGGTACAGCTAACGCGTGCAGGTGAGGTTTTCTTGATAGAGGCGATTAATCTTTTATCATCGGCAAGGCAAAGCCTGAGCCTTGTTCGACAAGCTGATGCCGGTGAAGCCGGTTCTCTCCACGTAGGTTACTCTGCGAGCGCTATTTTTTCGCCAGTGTTTACCACAGCGCTGGCCACAGTGCTTGAAAAAAGGCCTCATCTTACACTTCAGCTTCATTACGGAAATGCGCTTGACCACCTTTCCTCGCTGCGTTCGGGCCATCTGGATGCGGCTGTTTTAAGAGCAGATATACCTGAAACTGCTACCAAGGGCTTGAGAAAACATCTCTTGGGAGAAGAGCCACTTTATGTCCTCATCCATCCAGACCACCATCTTGCCCAAACCCATCGACTCTTTCTTAAAGACTTGAGTAACGAGCGATTACTTTTACAACCTGCCACCCAGCAAACCTTTCTTCGACGTCAGATCGAATGCTTGTCAGAGAGTGCCGGGCTATCATTGGCGAATGCTTTAGAGGTGCCTGATATTTCAAGCATGCTTTGCTTCGCCATGGCCAGGATTGGCATAGCCGTGCTGCCTAAGAGTGTGGCTGAAATTTCGCCCAGTTTAGTCGCAGTCCCCTTGGCAGATATTGCATCCAATTGCCCGCTTATCCTTGTTACCGCTTCTGAAAGCCCTGTTGTAGTAGCACTGGAAACGTTGATTGATAAGAAGTGCCCGGATTTTTCGCTGCCAGGTAAGCAATGACATACCTATAATTTGATGACCTGACAGGTAATGCCTAATTCAGAGAACTATATACGCTGCTCAGCCACTTCAT
>NZ_JBQSXT010000006.1:0-151555 GCF_052378605.1 Halomonas sp. AOP27-A1-41 | reverse complement strand
ACGTTTGGCAAGCACTATCTTTAAAAAGATCCAGCGCCCTATAAAAAAGCGGCAGGTCTGCTTGATGGATATGCTCCATAACAAGAGACTGCCGCAAACCACCGAACACAGTACTGATAAAAACGTTTGGCGAATAACCAAAGCGTGCCTGCACACACTACATGTTAGATCTCAAAGCCCAGACCAAAATCTTCGCTGGAGATAGCCATTAAGCTGCCAGCACCGGCCTGGATCATCTGCGCATGCGCTTTCGTACGCGGCAGTAGCCGCTGATAGTAGAATCGCGCAGTATTAAGCTTGGCGGCATAAAACGCCTTATCATCACCTTCAAGCGCAACAGATGCTTGTTTAGCCGCTCGCGCAAACAGATAAGCAAGCGCGACATAGCCGGAATACATCAGGTAGTCGACACTTGCCGCCCCAACTTCCTCACGATCCTGCATCGCCTTCATGCCGACCCCCATCGTCAGCTCACCCCACTCTGCGTTGAGCTTAGACAGCGGCGTAACAAACTCTTTAAGCGCAGGGTTATCAGCCTCGGCTTTACAGAATTTATGAATCTCTTTGGTAAAGACCTTGAGCGACTCCCCTTGGCTCATCAGCACTTTTCGCCCCAGCAGGTCGAGTGCCTGAATGCCGGTAGTACCTTCATAGAGCCGCGTAATACGTGCATCACGCACTAACTGCTCCATTCCCCACTCTTTAATAAAGCCGTGACCACCAAAAACTTGTACGCCTTCATTAGTACTCTCAAAACCAACTTCCGTTAAAAACGCTTTAACGATCGGCGTAAGCAGTCCCAGCAAGGTTTCAGCACGCTCTTTTTCTTCACCAGGCTGACCAAGCTCAACGGTGTCCAGCAACTGGGCGGCGTAAAGCACCAGCATGCGCCCACCTTCGGCAAACGCTTTTTGCGTTAGCAGCATCCGGCGCACATCCGGATGAACGATAATCGGGTCGGCAGGTTTTTCGGGCGCCTGCTTGCCTGACAAACCACGCATCTGTAGGCGGTCACGGGCGTAACTCAACGAATTTTGAAAACTGGCTTCAATGAGGCCAAGCCCTTGGATACCCACGCCAAGGCGCGCAGCATTCATCATGGTAAACATGCACGCCAGCCCTTTATTAGGCGCCCCAACCAGATAACCAGTGGCACCATCAAAGTTCATAACGCACGTCGCGTTACCATGAATGCCCATTTTATGCTCCAGGGAGCCGCAGGTTACCCCATTGCGCTCACCGGGATTGCCATCCGCATTAGGTAAAAACTTAGGCACGACAAAGAGTGAAATACCTTTTGACCCTTCTGGCGCATCAGGCAGTTTGGCGAGCACCAGATGGACAATGTTTTCGGCCAAGTCATGCTCACCAGCGGAGATAAATATCTTGGTGCCGGTAATGGTATAAGCCTCTCCAGCAGTTGGCACCGCGCGAGTCTTGATTAACCCAAGATCGGTACCACAGTGAGGCTCTGTTAAGCACATGGTGCCCGTCCAAACGCCTTCCACCAGCTTGGTAAGATACGTCGCTTTCTGCTCGTCGGTGCCATGATGGCGCAGCGCGTCAGCGGCACCATGTGAAAGCCCTGGATACATACCCCAGGCTAAATTGGTCGCGCAGATCATTTCCGAAAGCACCATAGCAAGCGAAGGCGGCAGCCCTTGCCCACCGTGCTCGGGGTCAGCCGCCAGACTTGGCCAACCGCCTTCTACGTACTGCTGGTACGCCTCCTTGAAGCCTTGAGGCGCTTTCACCTCACCGCCCTCTAGCACACAACCCTCTTCATCGCCGCTTTGATTAATTGGCAGGAGAACATCACGAGAAAAGCGCGCGCCCTCTTCCAGAATGGCGGCCACTACGTCGGGTGAAGCGTCATCACCTTCTGGCAATGCAGCGTAGTGAGCAGGATAATCAAGCATTTCGTCCATGACGAAACGCATATCACGCAGAGGGGCCTGATAACTTGGCATAGCACTTCTCCTAAACGGGGAGTTGAAAGCAGCGGTGGATTTCAAAAAACAGCTTTCAAACACATGTTTGAAAGCTAGCGCGCACCGCAAAGCGAGTCAAGCGAGCGTTTGAATTAAAGCCACATTAACGCTAGTCCTTTGGTCGAAGCATTGAGAATTGATCGGCTAAACGCAAAAAACTCGCCAGCCGAATTGCTGGCGAGTTGATGTCTAAGCAACGGATGCGCTTTCACTGCATCCGAATACCACCGTCCAACCGAATCACCTCACCATTAAGCATGGAATTAACAATAATATGCTCGGCTAGCTGGGCAAACTCCTCCGCTTTGCCTAATCGCTTGGGAAAAGGAACAGAGGCGGCAAGCGCTTGGGCGGCTTCATCAGGTATGTCGCCCATCATCGGTGTTTCAAACACTCCCGGCGCAATCGCCATGACACGAATAGCATGCCGTGAAAGCTCTCTAGCGGCAGGCAAACTCATCCCCACTACGCCTGCTTTAGAGGCGCTGTAAGCGCACTGCCCCACCTGGCCATCGAAGGCGGCTATAGATGCCGTGTTAATAATCACGCCACGCTCGCCATCCTGATTGGGCGTGTTTTTTGCCATGGTCGCCGCGGCCAAGCGCATGACGTTGAAGGTGCCTACCAGATTGATATGGATTGTTTTGGCATAGGCATCCAGGTCAGCCGGATTGCCCTCCCGATCCACTAGCTTGGCCACGCTAATCACGCCAGCACAGTGAATAACACCCGCGACCCCTTTTTCTTCGCTCAATTTGGCAGCGACCTCGAACGCCCGCTGCATCTGCTCTGAAGAGGTAATATCGGCCGTACAGGCTTTTGCGCGCTCTCCCAGTTGGGCAGCATGACGGCGAATACTGTCGCTTACATCACACAGCACCACCTTGGCGCCAGCAGCCACCAACCGCTCAGCCGTTGCTGCGCCCAACCCAGACGCCGCCCCGGTAATTAAAAACGTGCTCTCCTTTACCTGCATAATGGCTCTCCCTGGATTGATTAATTGTTATGGCCGGCTTGTTCAACCGCTTGCGCACGTAGCTTGAAGCGTTGGATCTTGCCGCTAGGCGTTTTAGGCAACTCCTCGACGAATTCAATGACCCGAGGGAACGCATGGGCAGATAGTCGTTCACGCACCTGCTGACGAATCGCCTCAGCCAGCTCATTGCTTGGCTCGTACCCTTCGCGAAGCACAATATAGGACTTGATCACCTCGCCGCGAATTTCATCAGGCTGCCCGACCGCCGCAGATTCCGCCACGGCAGGATGCATCATGACGCTATTCTCCACATCAGTAGGCCCTACCCGGTAGCCAGCGGTGGTAATAATGTCATCATCACGGCCTGCAAACTGGAACGAACCATCCTCATTACAGATCACTACATCGCCGGTCAGATAATAGCCTTTCATAAAGGGATTTTTCTCTTGCCACGTATACCCTTGGAAAAAATGCGCCGGTGAATGTTCAATATCCACGGCCAGTACGCCCGGCTCTCCCGCTGGCAACTCATTATACTCTGCATCCAGAATGGCCAGCCGATAGCCCGGCAAAGGTACGCCCATGCCACCTACATGCTTGGGGTGATCAAGGGTATGATGATTGTTGCAGGTCATGCCCGTTTCGGTTTGCCCGTAGTGGTCCATCACTGAACAGCCAAGCGATTTTTCGACCCAGTTGACCACTTCAGTATTTAACGGCTCGCCTGCCGAGCTGGCAGCGCGCAGCGATAACGTTTGATAGGCATCATCGAACAATCCTGACGCCTTCATTAAACGATAGGCCGTGGGGGCTGCCGCAAAATTGGTGATCCGGTGACGTTTCATAAAGTCAAGCGCCCCTTCGGCACTAAACCCGGCTTCGCAGAAATGCGTGGTCACACCTAACAGCAGCGGTCCGGTAATGGCGTAGTAAAGGCCATACGCCCACCCAGGGTCCGCCATATTCCAGAAGCAGTCATCATCACGCAGGTCAACGGCAAGTTCCATATACAGCGCAAAGGCGGTCATTGCCGAAAGCGGCACAGCCACACCCTTGGGCTTGCCCACGGTACCCGAGGTGAACATTTGCAAAAAAGGCTGGGTAGGATCAAGGCGAGGCGGCTGGGCCGTCATCGACGCGTGCGCCAAGGCAGCCTGCCAATCCAGATCATTTGGATGTTCGCGGCTCGCCCCTCCCACCGTCAGTATTGACGGGCACTGACTCAAGCCGTCAAATTTATCGCGGTTGGCGTGATCGGTGATCACCAGCTTGGTATCTGCCCGGCCCAAACGGTAACCCACTGCATCAGGCCCAAAGGCTGTAAATAGCGGCTGATATACGCCTCCTATCCGCCAAGTAGCAAGCACAGCTATCAGCAACGCCTCTGACCGAGGCAGCATGCAGGCAATGCGGTCTCCCTCTTTTAGGCCTTGCGCCACCAACCAACCCGCCAGTTTGCCACTCTGTTCGTCCAGCTCGGCATACGTCAGGGTGTGTGTTACCCCTTGGGTATCCTCATGAATCAGCGCCAGCACTTCTCCGCGCCCCGCTCGCACATGGCGTCCGCAGCACGCTTCAAAAGCATTGAGCTGGCCGTCCTGATGATCATCCAGACGGGCAACCATCTGGCCGATTGAGAAATGCTCAAGATAACCCGAATAATCGGGGAGTGATGTCGCTGTCATGATGGCTCTCTTATGTTGTTGGTAATGAGCAGTCTTGCAACAGGCGGGGTAACGTTTTAAGTCATGCGTGCATTGCTTTCAGTTTACGTTAACGGAACCCCACAGATAACCTCAACGCTAAAAGCAATCCGCAGGAAGCGCAAGCTATCTACCGCGTTAAAGGGTTATACGTTGGTCGAGGAAATACACAGACGAGTCGCTGGCAGCAAGTGCCTATTTACTACTGCTAGAAAAAAGCATTGAGGGCGTCTGGCTGGTTGCTTAAAAAAATAGCGCTTAGCGCGCCATGATCATCGCCACCAGCTCATCCGCAAGGTCATCTGGCGTACGTGGGCCGCCGGGGTCATACCAGCGCACGGTCCAGTTCAAAGCGCCCAATATAAATCGCGAAACCAGAAAGCGATCCCCACGGATAAGCTTCGCTTCCAATGCATCGTCTATAACCTGCACCCATAAGGCCTCATACGCATCGCGCAAATGGCTTAAGTGTGCGCTAGCGGCAGGGTCCAGGCGCCGCCATTCAAACAGGGCCACCACATGAGCATTGCGGTCGGTAAACAGCGTTTCCAGATGAGCACGTGCCATCGCGCGCAGCCGCTCTTCAGGGTCAGACGAGCAGCGCTCAATCGATTGACGAGCAATCATTAGCGCATTCTGCATTCCTTCCTCGATTACCGCAGCAAGGATTTCCTGTTTATCCTTGAAGTGATGAAACAGGCTGCCGGACTTGATACCCATTTCCTGCGCCAGCATACGTACAGTGGTACGATCAAAGCCCTCCTGGACAAAGAGCTGAGCCGCTAAACGCGTCAATTCCTTGCGGCGCACAGATGCATTTATTACATTCATTTCACTCACACTAGCGCTTGCTTGGTTATCCACGAGAAAACCACAGCCCCGCCAACGGGTCAACGCATCGCTTATCGCCCAGCAGAATAATCACAATAAATCCTAAGGAGTTAGCTAATGAATACTGCAACCGATATCGTATTTCTATCCGCTGCACGCACCCCCATGGGAGGCATGATGGGCAGCTTATCGAGCATGAGCGCCCCTGAACTGGGCGCGGTTGCTATTCGTGCAGCGGTTCAACGCGCGGGCATTGAGCCCGATGCCATTGATGAAGGCATTATGGGCTGCGTGCTTCCGGGGGGTGTCAAACAAGGCCCCGCTCGCCAAGCCATGCGTCAGGCCGGCATACCCGATGCGTGCGGCGCAATGACGATTAACAAGCTATGTGGTTCGGGCATGAAGGCCGCCATGCTCGCCCACGACGTGATTAAAGCGGGTAGCGGGAAAATTCTACTGGCGGGGGGCATGGAGTCCATGTCCAACGCCCCCTACGTGCTGACCAAAGCCCGCGGCGGTTATCGGTTAGGCCACGGCGAACTCAAAGACCACATGTTTTTGGATGGTCTTGAGGATGCTGAAACGGGCACATTAATGGGCGTTTTCGCTCAGGATATCGCTTCTCAACGAGGCTACACGCGGGAGCGTTTGGATGATTTTTCCATTGCCTCGCTCGAGCGCGCTATCGCTGCTTCCAACGGTGGGCAACTGGATGCTGAAATGGCGCCCGTCACCGTATCTACGCGCCAAGGCGACACGCTTATTGAACATGATGAACAACCGTTTCAAGCCAAACTCGACAAAATTCGCCACATGCGACCAGCCTTTTCTAAAGAGGGCACCATCACCGCAGCAAATGCCAGCTCTATCTCCGATGGCGCTTCAGCGCTTATCGTGGCAAGCGCCGATGCAGCCGAACGCCACGGCGTGAAGCCATTAGCCAGAATGCTGGGGCATGCAACCCACGCTCGCCACCCCAGCGAGTTTACGATTGCCCCGGTAGGCGCCATAGAAAGCCTGATGAAAAAGCTTGGCTGGAGCGTCGGCGACGTCGATTTATTTGAGATTAACGAAGCCTTTGCCGTGGTGACGCTAATGGCAATGGACGATCTTGGCTTACCTCACAGCAAGGTCAATATTTTTGGTGGCGCCTGCGCCCAAGGGCACCCTGTTGGCTCTACCGGTTCACGCATCATTGCCACGCTTATTCATGCCCTACGTACTCAAGGCGGCAAACGTGGCATTGCCAGCCTGTGTATTGGTGGCGGCGAGGCCACAGCGGTTGCTGTTGAGCTTATCGACTGACATAAACGACGCGGGGCCAACGCTTTGCAGCGTTAGCCCCGCGCTTTCCTATCACTCACGCCAGGAAGTTGTTGCTTATCCAAACCGCCCGGTAATGTAGTCGTGAGTACGCTGATCCTGAGGGTTAGTGAATATCTGATCAGTGCTATCCACTTCGACCAGGTCGCCCATATGGAAGAACGCAGTGCGGTCTGCCACTCGAGCGGCCTGCTGCATATTGTGAGTCACCATAACGATGGTATAGCTCTCACTTAGCTCATCAATCAGCTGCTCCACTTTGGCCGTGGCAATCGGGTCAAGTGCAGAGCACGGCTCATCCATCAAAATAACATCCGGACTTACCGCGACCGTCCGTGCAATACACAAACGCTGCTGCTGACCACCTGACAACCCGGTACCTGGCTGATCAAGACGGTCTTTTACCTCTTCCCAAAGCCCTGCGCGGCGCAGGCTGCTTTCTACAATATCGTCAAGCTCGGCCTTACGCCGAGCCAAGCCGTGCAAGCGCGGCCCATATGCAATATTTTCGTAGATGGATTTCGGGAAGGGATTCGGCTTTTGGAACACAATCCCCACCTGAGCGCGCAGCAATACTACATCACGGTTAGCCGCATAAATATCGTTTTGATCTAATGTAATTTTGCCTTCAACACGACAGATATCGATGGTGTCGTTCATGCGGTTTAAGCAGCGTAAAAATGTCGATTTACCGCAACCGGAAGGCCCAATAAAGGCCAGCACTTCGTTTTCGTAAATATCCAGGTCAATACCGTTAATTGCCTGAGAGTCACCGTAAAACACCTTAACGGCTTCGGCACTCATTTTGACCTTGTCTTTCGCCTTGCTGGTGCGGCTTTCACCGCCCCCGACGCTAACCATGGGAGTTGTTGTCATCGGCTCTGTTGAAGTATTCACTTACCACCTCGTCTCGAATTTTTTACGCAACCAAATCGCCAATGCATTCAAGCTTAACATTAGTCCCAGCAATACAATGATGGCCGCAGACGTGCGTGCTTCGAAGAAATTACGCAGCTCATTGCCTTGCCATAGATAAATCTGTACTGGCAGCGCGGTTGATTGATCCAACGGTGTTGCTGGCACACTCGCGACAAACGCGTTCATACCGATCAGAAGCAAGGGCGCTGTTTCCCCCAATGCTTGAGCAACACCCAAAATAGAGCCTGTCAAAATACCGGGAAGCGCCAAGGGCAATACGTGGTGAAATACCGTCTGCACTCGCGATGCCCCGATCCCCAACGCCGCTTGACGAATAGAGGGCGGAATGGAGCGTAACGATGCCCGCGTAGCGATAATAATGGTCGGTAACGTCATCAACGTAAGCACCAGCCCCCCTACCAGCGGCGCTGAAATAGGCAGTCTTAAATACCCAATAAAGATAGATGCGCCCAGCAAACCAAACACAATGGAAGGAACCGCTGCCAGGTTATTGATATTGATTTCAATTAGATCGGTTAAGCGATTCTTGGGCGCAAACTCTTCCAGATAAATAGCGCTTGATACCCCTAACGGCACAGACAGCGCGATGACGATGATCATCATAAACAGCGAACCCATAAAGGCACCGGCCAGGCCCGCTGATGCCAAAGAGCTGCGTGAGTCAGTATTTAAAAATAACGAGGTACTAAACGCGTTACGAATGACGCCAGACGCTTCAAGCTCGTCAGCCCAGGCGCGCGTTTGAGCACTTAGCTGTTGGCGTGCATCCGGCAAATCACGATCAATATTGCCTTTGATCCAGACATCCACGTTCGCACTCGCCAGCATCTTGAGTTCGACGGTTTGCCCCAACAGCGAAGGATCTTCAATAAACCGATCACGCAACGCGTAGCGCTCGCCAGAGGTGACAAGCGCACGCAGATCACGTAACTGCGGCCCCTCTACCTCTACCCCCAACGCCTCTTCCAGTGCGTTATCAATTAAGGATTGCCAATTGGCCAGCCCTGCTTGTGTTTCCCACTGTAAAAAACGCTCTTCAAACTCAAACTGGCTCTCGCCACTAGCGCGTTCAGGCTTGGGCTCAAGCTGGATAATCTCGGGGTCGAAATACACATCCATGTACATGGTGGCCTGCCAAAATGCCGGCACACCACGCATTAGTATGCTGATAAACAGGATGGCGACCAGCACCATACCGGTAATAACAGCGACAAGTCCCATCCGCCGAAAGCTGTTTTCTTTACGATGCCGTTTCGCCAGCGACTTTTCTATCGTCATCAGCCGGTGTTGCCGGCGCTGCTCAATCGTTATGGACATAGTCACTTACTCGTATTGCTGGCGATATTTACGCACGACAACCAGTGCGATGACGTTTAGGCCTAAGGTGATCACAAACAGGGTAAGACCGAGGGCAAACGCAACCAGTGACTGGGGGCTTGCAAAATCCATATCCCCGGTCAATTGGTTAACAATCGTTACGGTAATAGTCGATACCGCCTCGAAAGGGTTGGCATGCAGTACAGGGTTATTACCAGCGGCCAATACCACAATCATGGTTTCCCCAATCGCGCGGCTTGCTGCCAGCAAAAAAGCACCCACAATGCCGGGAAGCGCGGCGGGCAATACCACCTGTCGAATCGTTTCAGACTTGGTGGCGCCCAAACCTAATGCACCATCCCTCAGCGACTTAGGCACTTGGGTAATAATGTCGTCAGACAGCGAAGAGACAAAAGGAATGATCATGATCCCCATGACCAGGCCCGCTGTTATCGCGCTGGTTGTGCGAATATTAATGCCAATCAGATCACCAAAAGCGGAGAGAAAGGGGCCCACAATCATCAGCGCGAAAAAGCCATAAACAATGGTCGGGATACCCGCCAAAATCTCAATCACCGGCTTGGCCACATTGCGCAACCAGGGCGGTGCGTACTCTGCCATGTAGATTGCGGTCATTAACCCAACAGGAATCGCTACCAACAGTGCAATGCCACTGACCATTATGGTGCCCCAGAGGAGCGGCAATAAACCAAACTCCCCTTGGTCAGAGGTACCAGAGGTGCTAAATCGAGGGTTCCAGGTAGTGCCAAAAAAGAAGTCGACGGGACTAATAAAACTAAAGAACTTCATTGCCTCGCCCAGCATGGAGAGCACAATGCCAATCGTTGTAAATATAGCGACAGCCGAGCTTGCGGCTAGCGCAAACATAATAACCCGTTCAACTTGGTTACGGGCGCGCCACTGGGGCGTGATACGCCGCCGTGCAATGACCAGGCCCGCCACAGATAGCACGGCGACTAATGCCACCAGGCTAAAATTTTCAAACGTTTGAAGCCTTGCCATATGTGCCGCAGCGGCCCACTCTTCAGGACTACCACCACCCGCTACGCCACGTTCGTTTGCCAAGGCAGTTACACGATCCAGAAACGTTTGCATTTCACGGTCGCTCATACTGGCAACCATGTCAGTAGGCAACTGCTGAATAACCAGCATGTCGATTAACTGAGGGGCTAAAAATGACCATAACAAAAATATAGCGAGTGCAGGCAAGCCGCACCAAAGCGCCACAAGCGTACCGTAATAGCCCGGCCGCGAATGCATTCGTACATCTTGAGTTGCCGCAACCGCACGGCTGCGCGTCAAGCCTAAATGGTATGCCAAGGCCATCAACACCAACAGCGTGGCTATCAAGGCAAAGTTGCTCATTATCTTTCCGCCTTTGACTTGCTACGTTTAAGCGCCAGCATCAACTGCATGATGCTGGCGCAAAAACAAACTTAATAAAGTACACCGAATCTGAAGCAGTGCCGCACTTAGTCGACGCTTACGACCGTACGGGATTCGAACTGCTCAAGCACTTGGCTACGCTCGCTCTCATCCATCGGGATCAGACCAGCGTCTTCCAGCGGGCTGCCATAGCCAGAGGTCATTTCGTTCAGGAAGAACTCCGTGTATTCCGCCAGGCCAGGAATCACGTCAATGTGCTCGCCTTTCACGTAGAAGAACAGCGGACGAGAAACCGGATACTCACCAGAACCAATCGTTTCCAGGCTAGGCGTTACACCATCAACGGTCGCCACTTGCAAGCGGTCACGGTTTTGATCGTAGAAGCTAAGACCGAAGACACCTACTGCATCTTCCTGAGCATCCAGACGTGCCAGTGTTTCGGTGTAATCGCCGGCAATTTCAACGATACGGCCATCGCCACGCAGGTTGATGCAAGCATCGCCTTCTACTTCAGCAACAGTGTCACAACCCGGGTGAACGACTTTCTCTTCAAAGACTTCACGCGTACCGTGGTTGGAAGCCGGGATAACCAGTACGATTTCCTGGTCAGGCAGGTTGCTGTCGATTTCAGACCAGCGGGTGTAGGGGTTATCAACCAGTTCGCCGTTTTGCGGCAGTTGAGCAGCCGCCGCTTTGAAAACATGCTCAGGCGTTAGTGCAAACTCGCCACGATCAAGGCGCGAGGCAAATACAATGCCGTCGTAGCCGAATTGGATTTCAATAATTTCGTTAACACCGTTTTCGGCACAGCTCTCAACCTCACCGCTACGAATTGAGCGAGAAGCGTTAGCGATATCAATGGTGTTTTCACCAACGCCTTGGCAGAACTGACGAAGGCCGCCACTTGAACCACCAGAACCAACTACCGGCGTATTAAACTGAGAATACGTATTACCAAACTCTTCAGCCACGATACCTGCAAACGGCAGTACAGTAGAAGAGCCCGCAATTTGGATTGTGTCGCGAGCCATGGCAGCGCTTGAAACACCTACCGCTAGACCGGCTACTACTGCAACACTTAGCGTATGCTTTTTCACGTCGTGTTCCCCTCTGGTTTGATATCCGGCCAGCTGATGCTTACCGGAAGAGTTGGCCTTCTGGCCTTTCACAAAGGAGAGTTTGCACACGTATCATTGCAGAAATATGACAATCTCTAAATCGTTAAATACGCAAAACGTCGTATAGCAAAGGAGAACACTACGACAGGGTAAAACGACTAGCGACTCTGTTCTGAATTGGCGGTTAGCATCCGCACACCAATATTTCCAAGTAATGACGCCCCCAGCATGGTCAATACCATGGGCCACAGATGGGCGACTTCAAACGCCCCGACCAACACCCCGGCAAGCGCGCCACAGCTAAACTGGATGCCACCTAGCAACGCCGTTGCGGTCGCACTGATATGCCCAAAGTGATCCAGTAGTGACGAGATGGCATTCGGAGTGATCAAGCCAATCATGCCGGTAAATACCATCACCAGAGGCACGACGGTATATAGCGTGACCATATCCAACGCTGTAACGATCACCAAGCCCAAGCCCGCGACCATCTGGATCATTAACCCCAGGCGCAGGTTTTGTTGGGGTGTGCGTTGACGCAGCATATAAATATTAACGCGGTTGGAGAGCGCAATAACAACGACGTTAACCCCGAAAATCAGCGGATACATCCCCGGAGAGAGACCAAAATAATCAAGATAGACAAAGGGCGATGCTGTTACAAAGGCGAAAAGACCGGCAAAAGAGGCGGCCACTGCACAGATATACCCCATGCCTTCTTTATGCCGCAGCACGCTTACATAATTGCCGAGCACCTGACGAGGCGACGCTGCAGGCAGTGTCATATCACGGGTTTCGGGTAACCGAGTCCCCAGCAGCCAAAGCAAAAAACCGGCATATGCCGCAAGAAAAACAAAAATCAGCCACCAGCCTGCCACATGCAGCAGCATACTCCCCACCGCCGGTGCCACCAGGGGAGCCAACATCATGATCATGGCCATGGTCGACATCACTTTGGCAGCCTCTCGGCCGCTAAAGCAGTCGCGTACAATGGCGGCAGAGTTTACCACGCAGGCTCCGCCACCCAGCGCCTGGATAAATCGCCAAAACAAAAGCGAGTTGAGGCTATCAGCCGTGGTAATCATCAGGCTTGCCAGCATAAATACGACTAAACCACCCATGAGTACCGGCTTGCGTCCTATCCGGTCAGATAGCGGTCCAAAGACAAGTTGACCAATGGCAAAACCGAACAGGAACACACTAATCGAAAGCTCCGCGTGATGAATGCTGGCATTAACAGATTCCGCTAACACACCAATCGCAGGCAGATAGGCGTCAATCGCAAAAGGGGCAAGCGCTGTGTTGGCAGCAACCAACAAAGCAACCCGTCGTGGGTTAAGTTCCATAGGACTCCCTGAATTAATTAGCCACCATCAAGCACGGCAGCAATCGATAGGCTGCTAAATAGTAACGCGGTGATGAAAATTAAGCACCGCAGCCCCAAAAACTGAAACTGCTGAGCCCAGGATTCATAAGCCTTTTCCAAGACCAACTGATGGGAACACTATGAATTTTAGAGCGCTGAAGCACCTCACCCGACACTTCGAGACGCTATATAATATGCAGCGTGCTGCTCTCATTGAAACCGTTTCAGAGCTTCATAGTAATAGCCGCCATATTTTCGATAGCGCTCAACGCCTAGCGCTAGGCAATGAAGACCTTGCTATCCGAACACGCCCGCAAAACGCAATCCCACGAAACGACCGCAGCTAACCTGGATGAGCTGACAGAGAACGTTGCCACCATCGCTGGTTTTGCCGCCGATGCAACCCAGCTAACGTCTACGGCGGCGGCACAAACCCAAGACGGTAGCCAGATAATGAGCAGCACCGCACATTGAACATCTTAATTCAACACTACACGAACAGACCAGACCCAGGTGAATCGGGCCAATACCAAGCAGGTTGAAGCTACTGCTCAGGATGCAATGTCGCTTGAAGCCGCTGCAGAAAGGATGCGTGAACAAGCCGCACGCTTTAAAATCGGAGAGATATCCAGCGATGATTTTATTTGGCAAGCCTCTCCGCCAACACCTGACTTATCCAATACCCCCACATCGGATAATATTCAGCGAGCGCCTGCCTTGCTACAGTAAAGGACTAACGACGCAAGGAGTAATGAATGGCCACTAGCCTGCTAACACAGCTTAAAGAAATGACCTCGGTAGTCGCCGATACCGGCGACCTTGAAGCCATCCGACGTTTTGCGCCACAAGATGCAACGACGAACCCTTCGCTCATCCTACAAGCCGCTCAGCAAGAGCAGCGCCGCGCCCACTTGGCCGCTATTGCCAAGGAAAGCAAGGATATTGATGATGCGGTTGACCGCGTGGCTGTCGAGATTGGTAGTGAAATTAGTGAACTGGTGCCCGGCTACGTATCCACCGAAGTAAGTGCTCGGCTTTCATTTGACCGTGATGCCACTATTGCGCGCGCGCATTCATTGATTGAGCGGTACGCCCAAAAGGGCGTGGGTCCTGAGCGCATACTAATCAAGATGGCCTCCACTTGGGAGGGTATTCAGGCAGCGCAGCAGCTTGAGCGTGAAGGCATCCGTACCAACCTCACGCTGCTGTTTGGTTTTGCTCAGGCTCAAGCATGTGCCGATGCAGGCGTCACTTTGATTTCGCCGTTTGTCGGGCGCATCCTCGATTGGCATAAATCTCGTCAGCCTGAAGCCGATTTTAACGGTAACAATGACCCAGGCGTACAGTCTGTCAAACAGATTTACAGCTACTACAAGGGCCATAACTACCCCACCATCGTAATGGGCGCAAGCTTTCGTAATATCGGCGAGATTGTATCTCTGGCAGGCTGTGACCGTCTGACCATTTCGCCCAAGTTGCTTACCGAGTTGGATGAACAGCAGGGTGAACTAACTCGCCAGCTAACGCCGATGGGCGCGAGTAGCTCAGCGGACGAGCCATTAACGCAAAGCGATTTCCGCTGGGCCATGAATGAAGATGAAATGGCGTCTGATAAACTAGCGGAAGGTATTCGCAAATTTATGGCCGACCAGCGTGAGCTGGAAACATTGCTCGGCACACTGCGAAAGTCATAAGTTATTAAATTGCACCACGCTTAAACGACCCCCCCCACAAAAGTGGGGGGGTTGTCAGTCGTCGGAGCCTCCCTTTCTTTATCAGGGAGGCTTTTTTAATGGTGGGGTTCTGTATTCTGCGCTTCCAACATCTCAACCAACGGCTGGAACTGCTCGCGATTATGCTCATTCATGTGCATTAAAATACGATGCGCTTCAAGAATTCGCTCGCGCAGCCCATCTTCATCCGCAGGCTCTTCAGGCAGCTCAACAAGCGCATCGCTAAGCGCCGGCGGCTGTTGAAGCGGCGCCTCCATCAAGGTAAAAAAACGTGCAAAGCCCATAACATCGAGCATTTTACGAACATCAGGATTATCCGCAATGATAGTAGGCGGGTGGGCCAAACGCCCTTTTACAGCCATCGCCACCTTTGCAAGAAAACCCAATGCCGTTGAATCGACATTGGTCGCTTCACGCAAGTCAATCATTACCGCACGTAACCCAGGCGTTTCAGCCAGATGTTGTGCCTGGGTATCCAGCGTGGCACAAAGCGTTAACCGCACATCGCCACAGAGTTTTAAGACAAAAACACCGGAGTCGAACGCCGCTTTAATACGGCCTTCATCAATCAGCATGACCAAATCCGCTCACCATCATGATTGTTAGATCATCGGGTAAAGCACCGCGTTCCTGGTTCGCCTCACCCGTCTCCCCTGCTGCCAGCAGGACACTTGTTTTGGCTAGCCGTTCGCGCAACTGCTCAAGCGTGACACTTTCGCTTACTAATTGCTCAAGCTCCTTGAGCCGCGTGTCGAGCGTTTTACCCGGCAAGCATTCCAATACACCATCTGAACACAGCCATAATCGAAATTCGGCCGGCAAGGCACAGCTCAGCGAAGGATACTCTATATCGGGGAAAAGGCCTACTGGCATCCCCTCTCCTTCAAGCCGAGAGAGCTTACCGCCCGCAACCAAAAAAGGCATCGGCAGCTGTGCACCGAGCGAATAGTGAAGAGTATGAGAGTGATGGTCAATAACACCTACAAACAACGTTGCATGTTTACCGATATCGGTCCCCTGCAACTCTCGATTCATAGCGGCCAACCAGTCCGGCGCCAAGCACTCGGGCTTTTGGCCGTCCCACTCATTCAGCCAACGGTTGCATAAATACTTTAACAGCACGGTCACAAACGCCGAGGATGCGCCGTGCCCAGAAACGTCTGCAAAATAAAACGCACTGTAACGGTCGTTGTAACGCTGATAATCCAGAAAGTCGCCGGATAGATAAAGCGAGGGCGCAAACCAATAATCATAGTAAACGCCGTTCACCACTTTGGGGTGAGCAGGCAATAACCGACGCTGAATATGCCCCCCACTTTGCTGGTCCATGCGCAGCAGCGCCAGATGTGTCTCCAGACTCTCGTTTAATTCAGCGAGTCTTTCTCTATCACGGTCTCGCTCAATGGCTAACTCATTGAGCTCAATAGCCTTACGAATCATTCGTCGCAGCAGTTCAGCATGGCGTAGAGGATGAACGATATAGTCCACCAACCCTATGTCAATCGCCTTGATCAGGTCCGCATCCTGACGTGAGTCGCTTACCACCAACGTGGGTAAGCGACGCGTCAACTGCGACCACTGCTGCTGAGGCACCGAGTGCGCATGCGCAACAATCAAAGCGGTTTCTGCTGGAAGATAGTCGATATTATCTGCAGCATATACGCCCATACCATCACACGTGATGGCTTCTGCCAGCGCATCGCGCTCCGGACCGGGCGCGTCAATTACCGCAACCAGTTGCCTGGAATGATCCATATCAAGCCTCAATCGGCGAAATCGTCGTCACTAACATCGCTGTCGTCGAAATCACTGTCATTGAAATCGCTGTCGTTAAAGTCAAAATCATCCATTGCAAACGGGTCATCGCCTAACTCGCCATCACTAATTTCAAACTGGCGGCTCTGCAAATAAGCGTCGCGCACAAAGCTGTAGCGATCACCACTAATCAAGTTTTCCCGATCAAGTAATGCGGCGCGTCGGTCAATAATATTGAGCGCGCTTAATACAAGCTCGGTGGTGTTATCATCCACGTAAACGATGGGGTAGGTCATGATATCAGCAGGCCGACCCGTAGCATCACGTAACGTACTGGGCCCCAAAAACGGCAAGACAAGGTAGCGTGAGTCATCCCACCCCCAGGCCGCCAGCGTTTGCCCGAAATCCTCGTCGCTTGCGTTAATCTCCATCAACGTCGCGTAATCAAGCAACCCACCGATACCCACCGTTGTGTTGATCAAAAAACGGGATGTTGCCAACCCAGCGTTCGCCGGTTTTCCTTGAAGAAGACTATTTATGGTCGTACGAATTTCGCCAAGGTTGGAGAAAAAGTTGCTGACACCGGTTTGTACAGGGCTCGGCGTAATCGTGCGATACCCTTGGGCTACCGGCTTCAACGTATACTGATCAACGACATCGTTAAAGGCAAAAACGCGGCGATTAAAGCCCTCCCACGGATCATCCGGATTCGCATCTTGAGCCATTTGCGTGCTGGCACAACCGCTAGCCGCCATGGTGATAAGCAGCACAGCTGGTAGGGCTGCGTTACGCAGTGAAAAAGTGGTGGCTTGCCTGGCTAACAACCGCAGCATGGTTATTCCTCTTCAAAAACTAACGTACTATCACTGACGTCGTACTGTTACTGACGTCGAACTACGACGCACCCTGCGCTGTAGCCTGCTCCAAAGGAGCAAATCACACCAATGTCGCCCTCCACCATATCCTCATGATGTAAATGAAAGGCAATAATGGAACCAGCGGAGCTTGTGTTTGCATAGCGGTCTAAAATGATGGGCGCTTGCGCCTCACTGGGCTCAAAACCCAATACCCTGCGAGCGATAAGATCGTTCATATGGCGGTTAGCCTGATGCAGCCACATTTTTTTGAGATCACTTCCCGATAGCTCCAACGAGGTCAAGTGATCTGTAATCAGCTGGGCTACCATGGGACATACTTCTTTGAAAACTCGCCGCCCTTCTTGCACAAAGAGCTTATCAATTGCTAACGGATCACTGTCCGTCACACGGTTTAAAAAGCCGGCATTATTGCGAATGGCATTGGAAAACTGGGTAACAAGCCGCGTACCTATAATTTCAAAGCGCTCATCGGCCACTGCATCGACACTATTTTCCAGGACCACAGCGGTGCAAGCATCGCCGAAAATAAAGTGGCTGTCACGGTCTCGAAAGTTTAAATGTGCCGAACAGATTTCCGGGTTCACTACCAGGGCGCGTTTAATACTGCCGGACGCAATAGCATTAGCGGCCGATTCAAGGGCGAACGTAGCAGAGCTGCAAGCCACGTTCATATCAAATCCATAACCCTTGGCACCCAGCATCTGCTGCACTTCTACCGCTAACGCAGGATAGGCACGCTCCATATTGGAGCAAGCCACAATCACCAGTTCGATGTCACCAGGTGCTACCTGGGCTTTTTCCAGCGCTTGGCGTGCGGCAGAGACGGCCATGTCACACTGAATAGAGGGCTCGTCATTTTGACGTAATGGCAGCCGAGGACACATCCGCTCAGGATCTAAAATACCTGAAGCATCCAATACGTAACGACTTTTAATACCAGAGGCTTTTTCGATGAACTCGCTGCTGGAGTGGGCTAGCGGCTCACGCTCACCCCGTGCAATCGCATCCGCATGACACGCATTTTCGTTATCCACCCACGTATTAAATGCAGCCACCAGCGCCGCATTATCAATGGCGTGTTCCGGTGTATAAAGCCCTGTCCCGGTTATCACCACGTTTGTCATGCCTATCTCCTCTAAGCGGCTTTTGCCCCTATTGCTTGCTGTTCAGACTCAGGCCCAAGGCTCGCGCTTAATATTACTGTGTGCGTTATTTGCAGGGTTTACCAGTCATCTTTTAAACGCTAATTATTTCTTGCCAACGCTTTTCAAGGCGCTTTGCCGATACGGGCATCAGCGTTCCCAACTGCTGAGCAAAAAGGGAAACGCGAAGCTCCTGTATCCACCAGCCAAATTCCACCAACTCGGGATCTTCAACACGCCCCCGACACTCGCTTTTACGCCGCGCATCAAAGCGAGTTTCAAGGGCCTGAACGTCATGCATCAGCATCTGGTCACGCCCGCGCTCACGTGCGGCTTTCTCAAGGCGGATGAGCGCGGCTTCGGTGTAACGAGGATACTCTGTCAGCCATTGGCCTGCATCACGAATGAACCCCGGGTAGACCAGCCGCTGCATCTGTACGCTGATATCGTTATACACTAGGGCAAGCGCAAAATTGAGCTTGCCTTTAAGCACTTTACTCACTGCCAAGTGACCTTTTAGCGCCGCCTCGACCTGTTCAAGCAGGGAAGTCGCGTAATCAACCAACGCTGCTTTGGTAACATCCAGGCGAGCACTCAATTCGGCCGATGAACGCGGCAAAGGGTGCTGGGCAACGACTTGAGTAAAGACGGCTAACATCAGGTCATCCAGCAACGCTTGCTTGCTGCCCACTTTGGCAAACAGCAGCGCGCATTTTTCAACACCGGGTAGGCGCTTAATCGCTTTTACCTGGTCAGGCTGTTTGGCAATTGCCAGCCGGGCAACCCCCTCTTGATGCGCCGCCAATGCCTTTGCCGGATGATCAAAAAGTGTGACCTTAAACTCACTGGCTTCAGCCACCAACGCCGGGTAGGCCTCGACACGAATACCCGCCTGCGTAGTCACACGCGAATCAGGCAATGGCTCCTCAGGCAGGCCGTCAAGCGTAGGCGCCTGGTTTGCCTGCTCGGCCAACGCCTGGGCACCGGCACTGGCCGCCGCTTCAAAGCGCTGCTCCAGCGCTCTGACATCGCGCCCTTGACCCAGCAGCTCTCCAGCATGATTGACGACTCGAATGTTCATAATCAGGTGGGCATCGAGTAAATCCAGCCGCCAGTCATCCGGATGAACACGCGTTGCGGTACGTCGACGTATAAATTCGCCCAATGCTTCTGTGAGCGGGCGCTGATCGGGCACTAGGGTTTCCAACGCTGCATCGACCCAATCAGGAATGGGTACCACCTGGCGGCGAATGCTTTTAGGCAGCGACTTTAAAAGCGCAATGCACTTTTCTCTTAAAAGCCCAGGCACCAACCACTCTAATGCGTGCACAGGCAATTGAGGCAGCATGGCGGCAGGTACGGTCAATGTAACGCCATCATCGTCTGCATTGGGATCAAAGTGATAACTCACCGGATAAGCCACCCCGGCAAGTGTTAAATGGTCAGGGTACTGCGCTTGGGTGACATCGGCGGCGTCACGCGCTTTCAGCGCATCCAGATCAAAATTCAACAGCGTAGGCGTCTGGCGTTCAGCCTGCTTGCGCCAGTGCTCGAAGCCTTTACCATTGACAATGTCGTCTGGAATACGCGCGTCGTAAAACGCAAACAACGCCTCTTCATCGACCAGAATATCACGGCGGCGGGCGCGGTCTTCAAGTGCCTCCACTTCGTCAATGAGTGCGCGGTTATGAGCAAAAAACGCGCCCTGGGTCGTAAACTCGCCTTCCACCAGCGCACGACGAATAAACAGCTCGCGCGATTCTTTGGGGGCAATCGGACCATAGTGCACACGCCGACGCGCGACGATAGGCAAGCCAAACAGCGTTACTTGCTCAAAAGCCACAACCTGCGCGCGCTTTTGTTCCCAATGAGGTTCGCTATAGCTGCGTTTCACCAAGTGCTGAGCCTGCGGTTCGATCCACTGGGGATCGATCTTGGCAACGGTGCGTGCATACAGTTTTGTGGTTTCAATCAGCTCAAATGCCATTAGCCATTTGGGCGATTTTTTGGCGAGCCCCGAGCCGGGGTGAATCATGAATTTGCGGTTACGCGCCCCCAGATACTCGCGATTTTCTACTACCGTGCCCAGGTTAGACAAAAGGCCTGAAAGAAGCGCCTGGTGTAACTTACCTGAGGTCTTGCGTCTGGCCTGACGCGCCTGCTCTTCGCTCTCCTCATCATTGCGCGGTAGCGGAGCGGGAACATCGATCTGCATATCGCGCAGCAACTGCCTAAGCTGACGGAACGTATCGTGCCATTCACGCATGCGCAGATAATTAATATAGTGCTCGCGACACCAGCGGCGCAGCTGATTGCCGGATAATGCTTCGCGGGCATTCTCAATGCCATGCCACAAGTTGAGCAGCGCGACAAAATCTGAATCCGGGTCGTGCCAACGCTGGTGCGCCTGATCGGCAGCCTGGCGTTTATCGGCCGGACGGTCTCGCGGGTCCTGAATGGCAAGCGCGGACACCACCACCAGAACATCGCGCAGGCTACCGCGCTCCGCACCTGCTAACACCATCCGTGCCAAGCGCGGGTCGATGGGCAGTTTCGCTAACTTTCGCCCCAACTCGCTAAGGTGATGCTTTTCGTTGACCGCGCCCAGCTCAAACAGTAGCCGAAAACCATCTTTTACAAAGCGGCTGTCCGGTGGGTCTACAAAGGGGAAGGCTTCAATATCACCCAGCTTTAGCGCCAGCATCGACAGAATGACCGAGGCTAAATTGGTCCGCTGAATTTCAGGATCAGTAAAGGCTGGACGCGAGACGAAGTCCTCTTCGTCGTAAAGACGAATACACACCCCTTCTGCCACCCTACCGCAGCGCCCCTTGCGCTGATTGGCGCTGGCCTGGCTTACCGGCTCAATCGGTAGGCGCTGAATTTTTGCCCGATAGCTGTAGCGGCTAATCCGGACAAGCCCCGGGTCCACCACATAACGAATGCCAGGCACCGTCAACGAGGTTTCCGCAACGTTAGTGGCCAACACAATGCGCCTTCCACGGTGGGCAGAAAAAACCCGGTTCTGCTCCTCATTGGAGAGACGTGCGTACAGCGGCAGTATTTCCGTCCCTTGCAAATCAGCCCGGCGTAACGTATCGGCTGTTTCACGAATTTCTCGCTCGCCTGGCAAAAATACCAGAACATCCCGGGGGCCATGTAGCCAGCCTTTTTCGCGCTCGATGGCTTCGATTTCGAGAACGGCGTGCAAAATCCCTTCTTGTAAGGTGCGATCCTCTTCATCTTCTTCATCACGCACCAAAGGGCGATAATGCACATCGACCGGATACGTGCGTCCTGATACCTCAACGACGGGCGCGGGTGCTTTAGGCGTACCGAAATGCGCGGCAAAACGATCAACATCAATGGTTGCCGAGGTAATAATCACTTTAAGGTCAGGACGTTTAGGCAACAGCCTTTTTAAATAGCCCAGCAGAAAATCGATGTTCAGGCTGCGCTCGTGAGCCTCATCAATAATGATGGTGTCGTAGCGCAGCAACAAGGGATCGTGTTGGGTTTCAGCCAGCAAGATACCATCGGTCATTAGCTTCACTAGCGTGGTGGAGCTACTTTGATCCGTAAAACGTACCTGATAGCCCACCTGCTCGCCAAGCGGCACTTCAAGCTCTTCGGCCAGCCGCCCGGCAACACTGCGCGCCGCTAAACGCCGCGGCTGTGTATGACCGATAAGTCCTTTACGTCCACGGCCTAACTCCAGGCACATTTTGGGGAGCTGAGTCGTTTTGCCCGACCCGGTCTCCCCCGCCACTACCACCACCTGATGGTCACGAAGGGCGTTTAAAATATCTTCCCGACGCTCAACCACCGGCAACTCAGCCGGATAGTTAAAGGTCACCTTCAACGCCTCGCGCTGGTTAAACACTTGCTGTGCCCGGTGAATATCGCGCTCCACCTCGTGCAAACCGTGACCAATCGGCTTGTTGTCGCGCAGGCGACGCGCCAGCCCTGCTACGCGCCGCTCAAGACGCTGGGCATCACGCAGCATAACGTTGCTTATAGTTTCATTAAGCTTAGCCAGGCGTTGATTATCGGTAAGATCAGAGGGCATATCGGTGGTCACGTTAGACTCAGTTTCCATTCGTTATTGAAGAGCAGATGTACCAATGGATATCGGTAGGGCAAATAACTATTCGGCCCGCTACGCGAGCGGGCCGAATATTGTAACGCTTTCACCAACGCGACGCCTAACCAGTGGCGTAATCGCTCATCAGTGCGTTATCTATTTTCGTCACTATAGACGCTTCCTCTAACTATCTGCCTCACTGGCCGCAGGCTTATTTTCATCGCGCAGTTCACGACGCAATACTTTGCCCACATTGGTTTTGGGCAGTTCATCACGAAACTCGATGAACCTGGGCACTTTATAGCCGGTAAGTTCTTTTTTGCACCAGCTGCGCAGCGTTTCGGCATCCAACTGACTGTTTTTGGAGACGACAAACAGCTTGATGACTTCACCTGCGTCGTCGTCCGGCACACCGACTACCGCCGCTTCGATAATATCCGGATGGGCGGCGACCACGTCTTCCACCTCATTGGGGTAGACGTTAAAGCCCGACACCAGAATCATATCCTTCTTGCGGTCAACGATGCGGATGTAGCCGTCGTCCTGAAGCACGGCGATATCACCGGTATGGAACCAGCCGCCCTCATCGATGGAGTTACGGGTTTCATCGTCGCGCTGCCAGTATCCCTTCATCACTTGAGGGCCCTGCACGCAAAGCTCGCCCGGCTCGCCCAGAGCCACATCATTGCCATTAGCATCCACTACTTTTACCGAGGTGCCTGCAACGGGCTTACCGATCGTACCCAGTTGAATAGCATCGGTTGGGTTAAAGCTCACAATTGGCGAGGTTTCTGTCAATCCATACCCTTCAGCAACTGGGCAACCCGTCGTTTGCTCCCAACGCTGGGCGGCTGCCTTGGTTAGCGCCATACCACCAGAAATAGTCAGCTTTAGATGGGAAAAATCGAGCTGCTTAAAGTCGTCACGATTACACAGCGCATTGAACAGCGTATTTAAGCCAATAAAAGCTGTGAACTTTAGCCCTTTAAGCTCTTTTATAAAGCTGTCCAGATCACGGGGGTTGGTAATCAGCAGCGAATGATTGCCCGACTCCATTAAAAACAGGCAGTTCACTGTAAAGGTGTAGATATGGTAAACCGGCAGCGGCGCTATTACTAACTCCTCGCCCACGTTTAGATGCGTACCAATAGCGGCACGCGCCTGCAGCATATTAGCAATCAAGTTACGGTGGGTTAGCATCGCCCCTTTTGGCAGGCCGGTTGTGCCGCCGGTGTACTGTAGCGCGGCCAAATCATCCTGTTCTCGGCTTACCTCAGTGTGATTTAAAGAAGCGCCTTTTTTCAAAACATCACGAAAGCTTAACGCGGTGGGCAGCGAGTAGGCAGGCACCATCTTTTTCACATGCTTCACGACCGCATTAATCAACCACCGTTTGGGCAGGCCGTGCAGGTCTCCCAGCTCGGTGACCAGCACATGTTTGATATCGGTTTTATCAACGACGTTTTCAAGCTTTTTAGCCATATTGGCTAATATCAACACAGCCTTGGCACCAGAATCCTTAAACTGGTGGGTCATCTCCCGCTCGGTGTAAAGCGGGTTGGTATTTACCACGACCAGACCTGCCCGCATGGCGCCAAACACCGCCACGGGGAACTGCAAGACATTGGGCAGTTGAATGGCGATCCGGTCGCCCGGCTTCAAATCAGTCTCGTGCTGAAGCCAAGCGGCAAAGTCTGCTGAAAGACGGTCAAGATCAGCAAAAGTAAGCGTTTTGCCCATGCAGCTAAAAGCAGGCTTTTGCTGATACCGGCTTACTGCCGCGTGAAAAACATCTGTGACAGAGTCGTACTTATCCAACCCTTCAAGCGCTGGGCCGCGTAAAATAGGCGCTGTGGCGTGTTCGCTCATGGGCAATCTCCGCTATCCATGTCGATGTTATAACCGACCTTGTTATTGTCGCGAGGCAAGAGGACCAACGATATACGACCCCAGACATGCTGTAAAACGATCGATTGAAACTTGTGTTTCAACTTTAGCCGATAAAGGGCCGAGCTCTTAACTTTCCTCCCATCTTTTCTAAATGTCTACGTAACAATGTAGCGTAATGGCCAGTTCTTATAGACAGTTCTTATGGACAAGTCCTTATGGACAGTAACGCGCCTCGATTTCTCCTTCACGCCACACTACAAGCTCGCCGGGCACCATGGTGCACCAGGCTTCATTGTGGGTTAGCGGCTCGGTGGCTATAACAGAAACCACATCATTGGGTGTCGTGTGCTCGGCAAAATTAACCGTAAGTTCGGCATCAGAAAGCTCGGCATCACCAAAGGGTGCTCGCCGGGTAATATGCGCAAGCTTCGTCGAGCAGTAGGTATAGAGATACTGACCATCGGACAGCAGCAAGTTAAATACGCCCAGCGTGCGTAGCTGTTCACATCGTGCGTGCAGCGTCTCCCATAAAGATTCAAGCGATGCCGGGGCCGTTGGAAAAGCGTCTCGCAGTTGGCCCATTAGCCAACAAAAAGCATGCTCGCTATCGGTATTGCCAACCGGCGTGTACACCCCCAACGGTAAGTGCTGCCATTCGCTTAGCTGACCATTGTGCGCATAGCACCAAGGGCGGCCCCACATTTCACGCGTAAAAGGGTGAGTGTTCGCCAGGCGCACACCGCCAACGTTTGCCTGGCGGATATGGCTAATCACTACGTTTGATTTAATCGGGTAGTCGCAGATTAGCCGTGCGATGGGCGAGTTGACAGAAGGATGCGGGTCTCGAAACTCGCGATACCCGCCCTCTTCATAAAAAGCGATACCCCACCCGTCGCGGTGCGGCCCAGTGCCGCCACCACGATGTAAAAAGCCTGAAAAACTAAAGCAGATATCGGTCGGGACGTTAGCGCTCATCCCCAACAGCTCACACATAACAGCGCCTCCTTCCGCTTTTCATTATCTGCATTAACCAATAACCGGTTCGCGACGACGCGTAGGCTGTGGGTCTTCAGCTTCCTCCTGTTTCACGCGCTTGGCGGGCGGCGCACTTGGCGGCCGACGCCACCACCAGAGAGCAATGCCTATCGCTGCGCCGATAGCAATCCCAGCGACCAGGCACAACAGGCTGCCACGCAGCGCATTAACGTTATGCTCAAGAAAACCAACCGCGGCCACCATCGCCGCAGGCGCCCAACCGGTATAGAACTCACCCTCTTCTACTAACGGTAGACGAAACATCGCTGGCGTCCACATGGCGCCCGCCATTCCCCACGTCACCACCAGGCGCGGCAAACGCGGTAGAAACGCCACCGCAAAATAGATGGCAATGACGACCAGCAGCGAAATACCGTAATAACTTAGCCACAGCTGTGACATTGAACCTGTAAACAGCATAATACCCCTCATGTGGGTGCATGCACCCGACGTTAATTTCCCGCTATGGTACCTATCAATTTATGAAAGCACAGCCAGACACGCTCGCAGGCTCACCCGTCGCGCGCTATTATCGCGCTAATGATCCCAAATGGCACTGGTTGGAAGCACGAGATTCGCCTGATGTTAGCGCATTTTTAGAAGCCGCCAACCAGCAGCAGGCCCAATGGTTTGCACCGCTGGCTCCGCTGGCCGAAACGCTCTATAAAAGCCATCTTGCGCGCCGTGAGCTTGCCGTCACCAGCCTTGAGACAGCGCTTGACCACTTTACGTTCTGGAGCGAGACCGGCGCCGACGATGATTACCCTCGCTGGTGGCGTTTCCCAAACGGGCAACCGGCACAGCGTGAATGTTTTTTTGATGTTCAAGCCCGTGCTGCGGATGAAGAATTTTATGACATGGGCGATATGGCACTCTCTCCTGACGAGCAGTGGCTCGCCTGGACAGAGGACACACAAGGAGACGAGCGCTACACGCTTTGGATAAAATCGCTGCCCAGCGGCGAGCCTGTCTCTCTGCTCAGCGATATTGGCGCGGGCTTATGTTGGGCTGAAGACCAGACAGCAAGCTCGGCAACCCTCTTTTTTACTCGATTTGATGCAACCCAACGCCCTGACAGTATTTGGCAAGTATCGCTCCCTTTTAACGCACCTGCACAGCACTCAGCGCCTACTCTGGTGCTGCGTGAAAAGGACCCTGAGTTTTGGCTGGGCATTGGCAAAACCCGCTCGCGCCAGTGGTTACTGATCGAAAGCGGCTCGAAAGATACCAACGAGATTTACGCGCTGCCCGCGCATCAGCCATCGGCCGTGCCACTCTGTGTGCAGCCCCGTCAACCCGGCGTTGAGTACACGATTGACCACCGGCCAGGCACCTTTTACCGCGTCCATAACCAGGCGAGCGCGCATTTTCAGCTCGACTTCCTGGACGAACCTGCCCTGGGTAACCCTGAAGCACGCTGGCAGCCACTTATCGCGCCGCGCGATGACACCACACTGGAAGGTATTGATGCGTTTTCCTGGGGGCTGATTATCGCAGAGCGCGACCATACCCAAGCGCAGGTAGTGCTGCGTCGCTGGGTGTTGGATGCACAGCATCATCGCCTGGTTGACGACTACCTTAGCCTGCCAGAGCAACCTTGTTCCCAATCACTTGAAGATGCGCCGCATTTTGACACCCAGGAATTACGCTTACGCGAGGAGTCCTTTACACAGCCCCCCAGCTGGTTTGCGCTTGATCTTGCCAGTGGCGAGCGAACACTCCTTAAGCGCGTTCCCGTTTATGGTGGTTTAACACCGGAGCAGTTGGTAAGTCGCCTAATATGGGCCACCAGCGCAGACGGTGAGCAAGTACCGGTCTCTATCGTAATGCGTGCGGACCTGGTCGGTGAGCCATTACCCACGCTACTTTATGGCTACGGTGCTTACGGGGAAGCGCTTGACCCGTGGTTTTCTATTGCCCGCTTGGAGTTGCTTGAACGCGGCGCCGCGTTTGCAGTTGCCCATGTGCGCGGCGGTGGCGAGCGGGGTGAACCCTGGTACTTGCAGGGTAAAATGGCGCACAAAGAGAATAGCTTTAACGACTTTCTGGCCGCGCGGGATGCGCTGGTGGAGTGCGGAGTAAGTGACCCTGCGCGAGTAGTCGCTTACGGCGCCAGCGCTGGCGGTTTATTGGTCGGCACGTGTGTTAATCGTGCTCCCAAGGCTTTTTGTGCCGCTGTGCTTGATGTGCCGTTTTTGGATGTCTTACGCACGATGCAAAACCCCGAACTTCCCCTAACCACCGCTGAGTACAGCGAATGGGGAAACCCCGAAACACCCGAAGTGGCCGAACGCATTCGTCACTACTCGCCCATGGACAATATAACGGCCCAAGAGTATCCCGCGCTTTGGATTGAAGGCAGTTGGTTTGATACACGGGTGAGCTACTGGGAGCCTGCCAAATATTACGCGCAAGTCACCCAACAGCAGCTAGGCAGCGCCCCTGTTTTGATGCATACCGATATGAGCAGCGGGCATGGCGGTGCATCCGGCCGATTTAAAGCGTGGCAAGATACCGCTAGGCAAGACGCGTTTATCCTTTGGGCATTGGGGTTAGCCGCCGATTTCAAGGATAGCACCATCTAAGCAGCCCACTGCTTTAAACCTCCCACCGTTAGGCAGCCTTCGCGCTGCCTTTTATTTTTTTGAAAACACTTTCCACAAAAACAATTTTGCTTCATACTCAACTTTAGTCGAATGCTTTTACCTTTACTATTGGAGCAAGCAATGAAGCACCAGGACCACTTCCCAACCATTTGGGACATGCCGCTTAAGCAACCGTCCGCCAAGCCGAATAAAAACAGAGCAGCTAAAAACACAGCGGCTCAACCATCCTTGTTCAAAGGCATAATGCTTGCCTTAAGAAATATAGCCAAGCACAAGCCCGTCGCCTAACGATCACGTCAGGCTGGATATTTGTGTGGACCGGCTTAATGTCGTCAAAAAGGAGAGGGCTGGGGCTGCCACTTGCAGGATGGTTACTTACATGGGCAGTACAGCAATAATGTGGGATTCAAGTTCTCGTTCAGGCACATCATCCTGAGAGACCGCAAAGCTACGCACGCTGATGCCTTTACGGTGCACGCGCTCGGCATCATTACTCAGCAGCGGATGCCAGCCAGCTAACTTCCGCCCTTCGGATACTCGGCGATACGCGCACGAAGCGGGCAGCCAGGTAAACTCTTTTACCAGTGCAGGCGTCAGTTGGGTGCAGTCAGGCACACTATCAAAGCGATTCGGGTAATCACTGCATTGGCAGCTTTGAATATCCAGCAGGCGGCAGGCGACGTTCAAGACAGCCAGCTCCTGCGTTTCATCATCATGTAGCTTTAACAGGCAACACTGCCCGCAGCCATCGCAAAGTGCCTCCCACTCGTGCGGGGTAAGCTCTTCCAGCGTGTAACGCTCCCAAAAGCGCTCGCGCATTCCGGTTTCCATCCTTACTCCTCTTGCGGGTTATACGCGTAATTTACAGCCCATCGCTGCTTAACGTGGCGCTTAACGCTGGCCATAGCGAATGATAATCCGCTTCCAATAAACGATAGTCGCTTTGCAGCCAAGGGATGAGTTCAGCAAGCCGATTTGGTCCTGACAAGCGCTGACCAAGACCCGCAACTGCCTTGCAGGTAAAATCAAAATCGGCGTAATTTCTTAGCCAATCATGCTTGATCATAAAGGGCATCATCCCCTCCAGCCGATTGGGCGCCGGTCTCGCTGACAACAGGCGATAACAGCGCTCTACCATTTGCTGCTGCTCAAGCAAGCCGGCCTTATCTCGCGCTAAAAAATGATCCCACACAATATCCAGTGCAATCCCAGCGTAGCGTCGCTTACCTGCAGGCGCCCGATGTTTCGCATTTAGCACGCTTGGATGCTGGTCGACCCAGGCATCCACTTTACGGTGATGCTGTATGCCGCTCGCGACATCGGCTGGCCAATCACCCAGATGGCTACCTTTAACACCATCGGCAATCAGGTTACCGTAAAGAAAATCATCACTCCCTTCACAGGCAAGCCAGGCATGGGCCAGGAAATTCACGGTAGCGGCTACTGCGCCGCGTCGCGCGCGTTTAATTGCGCGCGATGTACATCAAGCAAGTAATCCTCTTTTGCAGGCGGCATCTGCAGATAAAAGCCCTGCTCATCAATAGCGGCTATAACGTCATCCACATTTACTCGGGCCAGTTTTTTATCGGCGGTGAGAATCATGGTGAATACCGCAACGGGCTTTCCAAACGTTGCAAGCAGCGCCTCAGGAACGGGCGTGAACCCTTTGCGCTTATCAACGTATAAATACATTTCATCTTTTCGCGAGCTTTTAAAAATCTCACAAAGCAGCTTGTCACTCATTTAGACAACTCCTTTAATGCCTGCTCAAGCTCATCGGCGAAACATTCGCCCCGCCATCCTTGTGGCAGAGTTAAAGGCTGGCTTGCCATGTCCTGCATAACCAACGCCTCAATATCACGGCGGCGCATCAGCACTTCAGACGCCATGCCAAGCCCGGCCGCTTTCGTGTTAATAACGGATTTTAGGGCTTTGAAACGTTGTTTAAAGGCGGGCTGCATCGGGTCCGGCCAACGCGCCAACAGCTCATTTTCGTCGCAGTGCTGGGCCTTTTTAACCATTGCCAATAGCGTGTCGCCCTCTTTTTTGACCAACGCTGGCTTAAAGCCTTCCACCTCGGCCAACTCATAGCGATTTTTCGGCATGGCGTCAGCAGCCGCAAACAGCAACTTGTCACTAATAAGCCAATTGCGCGGCAAATTACGCCGCCGTGTTTCGCCTTCCCGCCAAATGGTCATCAGGCGATAAGCTTCTAATTGGCGCGGATCAAGCCGCCATAGCTGACGGTGACGGGCGTACCACTGGCCATCCGCTTCAACACTGCGCCCGGCCTGTTCGATCAAACTGGCACACTCTTCATGCAGCCATTGGCCGCGGCCTAACCCTTCCAGTCGTTCAGCCTGATGCGCCCATACTTGAAGCAGGTAAATAACATCCAACGCCGCATAGTCACACTGAGAGGACGTCAAAGGCCGCTCTAGCCAGTTGGAGCGTGTCTCCTCTTTGGGCAGCGTTTCGCCTATCCAAAACTCCACCAGCTTTTGATACCCCATCGAGGGCACTTCACCGAGAAACCCTTGAGCAACCTGCGTATCCACCAATGGCGTTGGCAGCACCCCGGCCCAATGCTGAAAAACTTCTAAATCTTCACTACACGCATGCAGCAGTTTAATGGCGCTATTTTGCAGTAACTGCCGAAAGGCGGGCGTGCAGGACGTGGCCAGCGGGTCAACCAAATACGCAACGTCCCCGGCAGCAAATTGAATTAATGCAGGGACGGGGAAAAACGTGTTTTCACGGAAAAACTCTGTATCCAGCGCGATGACAGGGGCGTTGGCCACTTGTGCGCAGGCCGCATCAAGCGCCTCGGGGCTGTCAATCCACTGGTATACGGGGGAGGCTAGAGAAGACAAAGCATACTTCCAGGTTGCTACAACCGCGATTGCGCTTGCAATGTTGATGGGTTAATCGCTGGTAAAGGGCTGTCGGCCATTAAACGCACGGCTTAAGGTACCGCCATCGACATACTCAAGCTCACCACCCATAGGAACACCATAAGCTAAACGTGAAAACTTCACGCCGTAGTGGGCCAATTGAGCGGCGATATAGTGCGCGGTTGCTTCACCTTCGACGGTTGGGTTGGTCGCCAGTACAATTTCTTCGATATGGCCTTCTGCTACACGCGTTTCCAACTGCTCAAGCCCAATCGCGTCAGGACCGATACCATCCAGAGGCGACAAGTGCCCATGAAGCACAAAATAGCGGCCCTGAAAGCCGCCCGCTTCCTCAATCGCCAGCTGATCAGCGGGTGACTCAACCACACACAATAAGGCATCGTCGCGGCGAGGCGTTTCGCATATCGCGCAAATATCTGCTTCGGTCAGTGTGCGACAGCGCTGACAGTAGCCGACCTCGTCAATCGCTTTTTGAATAACCGAAGCAAGACGCTGACCGCCTGCCCGCTCACGCTCAAGCAAATGCATTGCCATACGTTGGGCCGTCTTCGGCCCAACCCCTGGCAACACACGAAACGCATCCATCAGTTGTTCAATAAGAGGAGAGAATCGCATTACTTAGAACGGCATCTTGAAACCAGGCGGCAGGTTCAATCCAGCCGTTGCTTCTTCCATCCGAGCTTTAGAGTTTGTTTCAACTTTACGTACAGCATCATTCACCGCGGCGGCTAAAAGATCTTCAAGCAGCTCTTTATCTTCTTCCATTACGCTTGGATCGATGCTGACCTGGCTCACGTCATGGCGTCCGTTCATGGTGACTTTAACCATGCCTGCGCCGGCTTCACCGTATACTTCTGACTGAGCGGCTTCTTCCTGAATGCGCTGCATTTTTTCCTGCATCTCTTGGGCTTGCTTCATCAAGTTGCCCATTCCACCTTTCAACATGGTGTTCTCTCCTGGCTAATTAAAGACGGGGTTGTTAAAAAACGAGTATCCGGTGCAGTGCTAACGCTTGGCGGCCGCGGGCTTGACGGTTGATTCTATCAGCGTCGCACCAAACGCCTGCTGTAACTTCTGTATATTGGGATCGTGGTTCAAGAGATCAACAGCCTGCGCATGCTGCTCTTGATTCAACCGCTCTTCGCGCTGACGCGGTGTCTCACTCTGTGTCGACAGCTCGGCCACCACGAATTCGACCCGGCGCGGCACCCCTTGTTCACTTAATGCGCGTTCGATGCGCGTTTTGTGAATCTCTGCCTGCATGGCCGCCTGGCTTGGATCCAAGCGCAGCGTCAACGTATTGCCATCGTCGCTCTCCAGCAGACAGTTCGCCGCCAAACTGCGCGTTAAGCCGCCCAAGCCTAAAGAATCAAAGCATAGCAGCCATTTTGCATGGTCCAGCACTTCATTGCCGATGTCAGCGATGGGCGCTGTCTGCTCAGGGGCTGGCACGGCTTCTGACTCAGAGGTTGATACCGGCGCTGAAGCCAACACAGCCTCTGAAGCGGGTGCTTTGCGAACACTTGGCGAAGGCACTTCCGCTTGGCCGCTTTCATGTGCTTCGGCTTGCTCTACGTCATCAAGCGACCATGGCGGCGGCATTGGGCTATCCGCGGCAGCTGCCTCGTTATCGTCTGCTTTATACCCTGTTGAACCCATCCGTATTTCGGGACTATCGCCAAGCGCTTCCCCTTCAACACGTGCATCAGGCGCTGGCTGCTGGGCATGTTTTTTTTCGAGCTCTGCTTGCGGCGTGTCTATATAGTCTGTGTCTGCCTTTGGCTGATCCCCAGCCCCAGTTACGGGAGCATCGGATAGAGAGCTAACCGCAGACGCGGCAGACGCTTCGGGCTCTGATTGAACATAATTGCTGGCCGAGGCTGAAGCAGGTGACTGAGTCGCCGTACTGGCTGGCGCTGCGCTCTGCCCCACGCTTTGACTTCCCTCCGACCCTGTTGGCTCAGCACGCAGCGGTAGCGGCGTGCGGGGCGGCTTGGGCACGCCCTGCGGCCGGAATGCCAGCATGCGCAGTAGCGTCATTTCCAGCGCACTGCGCAAGTCAGGCGCGTGTGCCATATCGCCTCGGCCTTGAAGCCCTATCTGGTAGTAGAGCTGAATATCTTCAGCGGTAAAGCGGCTGGCGAGCTGTAAAATAGCCTCTCGATCACCATGACTGTTATCCACGGCGTCCGGCACCATTTGGGCAACGGCAAGACGGTGCAAAATAGCCGACAGCTCGTCTAGCACGGCAGCAAAATCAGGGCCCTGTTCTGCCAATTGTGCTACTTCAGCCAGCAGTTGCTGCACATCTACATCCGCCAGCGCGCTTACCAGCGCTAAAATATGCCGGTGATCCAGGGTTCCCAGCATCGCCGCTACATCGACATGGCGGACGGCGCCCTGCCCAAAGGCAATCGCCTGGTCGGTCAGACTCATGGCGTCACGCATTGAGCCTTCAGCTGCTTTGCCTAATAGCCATAGCGCGCTTTCATCGAAGGCCACGCCCTCTTCACCCAGTACATAGGTGAGATGCTCAACAACTCGCTCAGGCGGCATGTGTTTAAGCGTGAACTGAAGGCAGCGCGACAGCACCGTTGCAGGCAGCTTTTGCGGATCCGTAGTGGCAAGCAGAAACTTAACGTGAGGGGGCGGCTCTTCCAGCGTTTTCAATAGCGCGTTAAAACTGCTGGTTGAAAGCATGTGCACCTCATCAATCAGGTACACCTTGTAACGCCCCTGGGTGGGCGCGTACTGCACGTTATCCAGTAATTCGCGGGTATCTTCTACCTTGGTGCGCGACGCCGCATCGACTTCGATCAAATCGACAAAACGCCCTTCATCAATGGCTACGCAGCTATCGCACTGACCACACGGTGTTGAGGTAATGCCCTCATCGCCGCGCCCGTTAGCCGTGCAGTTCAAGCATTTGGCCAATATACGTGCAAGCGTGGTTTTACCGACACCGCGGGTGCCAGTAAATAAATAGGCGTGGTGAAGACGCCCCTGGTCAAGCGCATTGACCAAGGCGCGCTGAACATGGGCCTGACCCACGAGTTCGTGGAATGTACGTGGTCGCCACTTGCGGGCCAGAACCTGATAGCTCATTGAGCAATACTTCCTTCGGCGGGCTGTCCTGATGATGCATCTTTCAATAACAGCAGGTGCCACAATGCGTGATAAAACGCCATTCTAGCGGCTACGCCGCAGCCCGCCAACCGCCCGAGCGGGGAACTCGGGCGTTATCGTTAGGCGTTATCGTTAGGCGTTATCTGCACCATCTTCCGCACCTGCCCGCTGGGCAGCTTCTTTAACCAGCTTTTCGAGCTCGCCGTTTTGATGCATTTCCACGACAATATCGCAGCCACCGACCAGCTCACCTTCAACCCACAGCTGCGGGAAAGTAGGCCAATTGGCGATTTTAGGCAGCTCAGCACGGATATCCGGGTTATCCAAAATATTAACGAACGCAAAGCGCTCACCGCAGTTCATCAAGGCCTGGACCGTCTGGGCTGAGAAGCCACACTGCGGCAGCTGAGGCGAGCCTTTCATGTAAAGCAAAATGGGATTTTCGCTGATTTGACGCTGAATATTTTCGGCTGTTGTGCTCATAAAAGTACTCCTTAAGTAAAGAACTAGCGCAACGAAGGTCAGTATACGCACGAAATAAACCGTAGATCACCCAGGCGCCTGACGCCTGCCTTAATACCTGAGTACGGTACTCGGCCTTAATCTTTGGAGGCCATTCTACGCGTGCCGTTCGCGTTGCGCATCCCCCGCCGCCTCGCTAGGATGGTGTTTTTACGCGGAGAGAAGCAACCATGGCGACACGCCATTTCCTTACCCTGCTGGATTTGACGCCTGATGAACTGAGTTATTTGATTCAGCGTGCCATTAAAATTAAAACAGATCTTAAAGCCAACGGGCCGGAGTATGCGCCGCTGGCGAACCGAACGCTGGCGATGATCTTTGAAAAATCGTCGACACGTACACGCGTATCGTTTGAAACCGGCATGGCGCAATTTGGCGGGCACGCGCTGTTCTTATCTCCGCGCGACACTCAGTTAGGGCGCGGCGAGCCAATCGAAGACACCGCTCGCGTGCTTTCTGAGATGGTCGATGCCGTTATGATCCGCACCTTCTCTCATGCAGGCCTTGAAACCTACGCCAGCGCCAGCAGCGTTCCCGTCATTAACGCGTTAAGCGATGACTATCACCCCTGCCAGCTACTGGCCGACGTGATGACCTGGACCGAGCTACGCGGAAGCGTTAAGGGCCGCACCGCCGTCTGGATTGGCGACGGTAACAACATGTGTCACTCGTGGATTAACGCGGCGCGCCAGTTTGATTTCCATCTGCGCATTTGCTGCCCGAAAGGCTACGAACCACGCGCCGACATCATGGAGGCCGCTGGGGATCACGTCACACTAATGCACGACCCGCAGGCAGCCGTTCAGGGCGTAGACCTGGTGACCACCGATGTTTGGGCGTCCATGGGTCAAGAGGAAGAGCAGGCCAAGCGTGAAGCGGATTTTGCCGGTTTCCAGGTCACAGAAACCATGCTGGATCAGGCGCAAAGCGATGTACTGTTCTTGCACTGCCTACCTGCACACCGTGGCGAAGAGATCAGCCATACGCTGCTTGATGACCCCCGCACCGTGGTATGGCAAGAAGCTGGAAACCGCTTACACGCGCAAAAGGCGTTAATCGAGTTTTTACTGCTTGGCCAGATTAGCGAATAAACCCGCATCAATAGCCACCAAAGAACCCTGTTTGGTGGCTATTGATATTGATGGCTTGCATCAGATGGCGAGTTTTAGGCAACCATCACCCAAGAGCCATTGATACACGCATACGAAAAAGCCTCGCTATGAATAGCGAGGCTTTTTCGATTAATTCTGGTGGAGCCTAGCGGGATCGAACCGCTGACCTCAACACTGCCAGTGTTGCGCTCTCCCAGCTGAGCTAAGGCCCCAATGCCGTCGCCCTTACGGACTAAGCGAGGCGCATGCTATTATGAAACCGGACCAAGGTCAAGAAACCATTCAAATACGCGTTTGCTAATTCTACTTTATAGTCAGCTGTGGCACTCTATGGGTCAGCGTCAGAGGCTACCTTCTGAGCCCACTATGTTTCCACGCAGGAGCCAGCCCCCTTGATCAACGTTCTAATCGCCGATGATCATCATCTGGTAAGAACCAGTATTGCTCATCTGCTAAATGAAGAGAGCGATATCAAAATTGTCGGTGAGGTCGACGATGGCGAAAGCGCAGTCACCCAGTGCCGTCATTTAAAACCGGACATTGTCCTGATGGACATACGCATGCCGGGGATAGGCGGGCTGGAAGCAACGCGCCGCATCCATCGTACGATGGAAGATATCAAGGTACTGATCTTAACGGCGCACATGGAAGACAGTGTACTACGCCGCATGTTGGAGGCTGGCGCATCCGGGTTTTTAAGCAAGGGCGCCGGCGCAACAGAAATGACCGATGCGATCCGCCAGGTATTTCATGGTCGTCGCTACGTCAGCCAAGAGATAGCCCAGCGCTTGGCCTTGTCTCACTTTACTAACGAAGACAACCCGTTTAGCCACCTCTCCCATCGCGAGCTACAAATTGCATTAATGATCGTCAACTGTCAGCGCGTTCAGGATATTTCTGACCGTTTGCATTTGAGTCCCAAAACCGTGAATACATACCGCTATCGGCTATTTGATAAACTTCAGGTGGCCACCGATGTCGAACTGACACACCTGGCACTACGTCATGGGCTAGTGGATGGCTTTGACGCCAGTCAGGGATAAACCTAACATCCTTAGCCACTCCTCGGCGTTCGATACGGTGCAATGACATTTAATGCAAAACAGTTTTTAAGCTCGGCAAGCACCTCCCCCGGCGTTTACCGTATGCTTGACGAACACAGCGATACGCTCTATGTAGGCAAAGCGAAACGCTTAAAAGCCCGCCTTGCCAGCTATTTTCGTGGCCAGTTGAACACTAAAACGCAGGCGATGGTGGCACGGATTGCGGATATTCAAATCACCGTAACCCGCAGCGAAACCGAGGCACTGCTACTTGAGCAAACCCTGATCAAGGAGCTTCGCCCGCCCTACAATATTTTATTACGGGATGATAAGTCCTACCCGTTTATCTTCGTCACCGACCGCCACAACTATCCCAGACTTGAATATAAACGCGCACGTCAACGGCGTGACGACGGCCGCTACTTGGGCCCCTATCCTAGCAGCGGCGCGGTACGCGAAAGTCTGTCACTCATGCAGAAAATCTTCCGCATTCGCAACTGCGAAGACAGCGTTTTTGCCCATCGCTCTCGTCCGTGCCTACAGCATCAAATCCAGCGCTGTAGCGCCCCTTGCGTAGACTACATTGCAAAAGAGGATTACCGCCGCGACGTTGAACACGCCGTTATGTGTCTGGAAGGCAAAAGTGAGCACGTAACCCAAGCGCTGACCGAGGCGATGGAAGCCGCCAGCCAAGACCTGGATTTTGAGGAGGCTGCCCGCTTCCGTGACCAGATACAGCAATTACGCCAGCTACAGCAGCGCCAATTTGTCGATAACCAGAACGGCGATGCCGATATTTTCGCGCTCGCCCAACGGCCAGGCGCGCTAGGCGTTTCGGTGTTAAGCGTTCGCGATGGACGCATGCTCGGCGCCCGCCACCATGCGCCCAAAAACGGTCTGGACCTTTCCCCAGAAGCCCTACTGACCGAGGTGGTGAGCCAGTACTATTTTGGCCAACCGCATAACGTGCCCAGTGAAGTCATTACCAGTCATGTGCTGGATGACAGCGACCTGATTGCCGAGGCGCTCACACAGCAAGCGGGCAAGCGTATTCGTGTGACAAGCCAGGTACGCGGGCATCGCGCCCAGTGGCAGCAGCTGGCGATGACCAATGCTGAGCAGCAGTTAGCGTCTCAATTGGCGAACCATACACAGCTCACCCAGCGCTTTGCAGCGCTTCAGAAAGCGCTGGGCCTTGAATCCATGCCCGAACGGCTTGAGTGTTTCGATATCAGCCATAGCCAGGGTGAAGCCACCGTGGCCTCCTGCGTGGTCTTTGACCATCAAGGGCCGCGCAAGAGCGACTATCGCCATTTCCGCATAGAAGGCGTGGCGGCGGGCGATGATTACGCCGCCATGCAGCAAGCGCTGACGCGAAGGCTGAAACGCGTAGAAAGCGGCGAAGCCATCGCTCCGGATATTGTGATTGTCGATGGCGGCAAAGGTCAGCTTAATATGGCCCGCGAGGTGCTCAACCAACTCGGCATTACCACGATCATTTTGCTAGGCGTTGCCAAAGGCACCACACGCAAAGCCGGGCTTGAGACACTTTTTTTGGAAACATCGGATAACCCACTTCCCTTGGACCCCGCTTCCCCTGCTCTGCACTTGATTCAGCATATTCGGGATGAATCGCACCGTTTTGCAATTGCAGGCCACCGAGCCCAGCGCGACAAGGCCAGGCGCACTTCTACGCTGCAAGACATTCCCGGCATTGGCCCTAAACGGCGCCGTGAGTTGTTACGTTTTTTTGGCGGATTGCAAGGTGTGCAGAAAGCGAGCCGCGCCGAGCTGGCAAGAGTCCCAGGCATTAGTGCCGCACTTGCAGAGAGTATTTATTTGGCCCTGAATGGATAAACCACCATTGGGCATAGATGCTAGTCGCTAAGGCGGATAGAATAGCCTTTACTACATTTCGAATTTAATGACTCTCCGGTAAGGATCGCCAGCCGCGATGAATATACCCAACGTACTTACACTGGCAAGAGTTGCCTTTATTCCCTTGCTCGTTGTGCTGTTCTACTTGCCTTTTAACTGGAGCATGCCGCTGGCGGCTGGCCTTTTTGCGCTAGCCTCGATGACCGATTGGCTAGATGGCTATTTGGCCCGCCGCTGGAATCAGTCAACACCCTTTGGCGCTTTCTTAGACCCAGTGGCCGACAAACTAATGGTCGTTGTGGCACTCGCGCTGTTGATTGAGCGCTACGATACACTCATTCTGACCTTGCCTGCGCTTGTCATTATTGGCCGTGAAATTGTGATATCGGCCCTACGCGAATGGATGGCAGAAATGGGCAAGCGGGGCCTGGTCGCGGTTTCCTGGATAGGCAAGCTTAAAACCACGCTCCAGATGGTGGCCCTGCTGATCCTTTTGGCGCTGCCGCCCACACATGAAATCGCCCTGCTGGGTGTGGTAGTGCTGTACGTCGCTGCGGCCTTAACGCTTTGGTCCATGATCCAATATTTAAAGGCTGCCTGGCCGCACCTTAGCCGCTCCATGTAAGCAGTTGATTCCTCGAAGGGGATGTTTGCATCATTGAGGATTGACAACCGCTCAACGATGCGTATAATTCGCCCTCGAGTCGAGCGGGAATAGCTCAGTGGTAGAGCATCGCCTTGCCAAGGCGAGGGTCGAGAGTTCGAATCTCTTTTCCCGCTCCAACTTGGATTGTGCGGCAAGCAGGTTAGGTCGAGAGCTGGAACGCCAGCCCGGTCGAATCTATCTTCCCGCTCCATCGACTCTTTAGGCTGGATGGCAGAGTGGTTATGCAGCGGACTGCAACTCCGTGTACGCCGGTTCGATTCCGACTCCAGCCTCCACTTTTGTGTTAAGTGCAACGATACACCAATTGCACTGCCCGGATGGCGAAATTGGTAGACGCAAGAGACTTAAAATCTCTCGGAGGTAACTCCGTGCCGGTTCAAGTCCGGCTCCGGGCACCATTGCTTTTATCTTCCCTTATGACTTTATTATCTGCGAGATCATTTTGATCGACGCGGATTTTTTTGCGTCTATACATCGTCAACGACTAATGACTACGCTATGCGCTTACCTTTTATGCGCCATAGCGCCAGATAGCAAAAACAAGGAGCGGGCCGCATGAGCACGCCAACAACGGATGTATTAATTATTGGCGGCGGCGTCGCCGGGTTAACCCTCGCCCTGGACATTGCCGACCACCTGTCGGTGACACTGGTAAATCCAGCCCACAATGATAAAGGCGCCAGCCGATGGGCCCAGGGTGGCATTGCAGCGGTGCTCTCCCCCGAAGACAACCTGGAAGCGCATATTCGTGACACACTTGTAGCCGGTGACGGGTTATGTGATGAGCAGGCTGTACGTTTTACCGTTACACACGGCCCGGCGGCCATCCAATGGTTAATTGATCGAGGGGTACACTTTACCCCGGACCCCGCCCCTGACGCTTGCTATCCGTATCACCTGACCCGTGAAGGCGGCCATAACGCCCGGCGTATTATTCATGCTGACGACGCCACGGGACGCGCTGTGGTAGATACCCTGCAAGACAAAGTCGCCGCGCATGCCAATATTACCCTGCGCCGCGATATCACTATTTTAGGGTTACTCCAAAACTGCCACGGGCACTGCACAGGTGCCTATGGCATCGATACAGAGCGACAACGGCAAACACTCACCGCGACTTACACCACGCTAGCCACCGGGGGCGCTAGCGGCCTTTATCGCCATACCACAACCCCTACCCCCGGTAGCGGCGAAGGCATGATGATGGCTGCGGAGCTTGGCGCGCGATTAATGAATCTGGAGTTTCAGCAGTTTCACCCGACCAGCCTGTATGATCCTGACGGCCCCGCGTTTTTAATTAGCGAAGCCGTACGTGGCGAAGGTGGTTACTTGCTCAATGAAGCCGGTGAGCGGTTTATGCCAGCCATTGATCCTCGCGCAGAACTTGCTCCCAGGGACGTTGTTGCGCGAGCCATCGATGCTCAAATTCAGCAAAGCACCCAAGGGCACGTATGGCTGGATATCCGCCACCTTGGTGAAAAAGCCATTCACCACCACTTCCCAACCATTTTGGCACACTGCGCCTCACGCGGGATTGATATCATCCAGCAACCCATCCCCGTCGTCCCCGCCGCCCACTATAGCTGCGGGGGCATTACCACCGATCATCAGGGCGCGACAGGCATACCGGGGCTTTATGCAGTCGGTGAAGCTGCCTGTACCGGCCTACATGGTGCCAACCGCATGGCCAGCAACTCACTATTGGAGTGCCTGGTGTATGCGCGTAGCTGTGCAAGCGCACTTCGAGAACAACATCTCAACGAATGGCACGCGCCGCCCATTACGCCCCTACCACCGTCCGCCCGGTTATTAAGCGTTGAAGAGCAGGACCTACTGGCTCAATGGCGCCACGAGCTACGTACCACGATGAGCCAACAGGTGTCGATTGTACGCAGCAACTCAGGATTGGCTGCCGCCCATGAGCAGTTGGCGTTATTGGATAAGCGTTTGGAACGCTTAGGAGCCGGCCAGTTTCAACCTGAGTACATGCAGTTACGTCAAGCAATCAGGCTGGCTCAACTAACCGTTATCGCTGCATCGAAACGGCATGAATCACGCGGGCTACATTACTCTATGGATTGGCCGTCTCACCTTCCCGCCCCTGCGATTTCTTGTTTAACGCTAGCGGATTTAATGCCCGGCACGGTGGTATAAGCGGCGCAACAAACGGTGATGATGACGAGAGAAACTATCGGGCCACAGCCAGAGCCGCTGTGGCCCCACCCACAAGCCCACCAACCAAGGCCCCAGGTAATCACAGCGAACCACCACTTCATCGCTCAGCTCTCCATAGGGCTTTCGCCAACGGCCATAAATAGCCGTATCACGCTTGCTTAGATAAAGCACGCCATGGACTTGCCTATGCAGAGTACGCCATAGCAAAAGGCTGATGACAAGGGTAATGCCGCTGCCTACCCAAAGCCCCAATACCCAGTAGCTCAACGAACAGAGCCCCATCGCCAAACCCGAGTGAAGCAGGCCTGCCGTTTTAGAGGGTACGATAGGCAGAATTATCGGTGTTTTCTGCATGCTCAACGATCATTTTCACCATATGCTTTAACGCTGGGTCTTCAGGCCATTCACGGTGCATGAGCCAAACAAACAAGTCCTGGTCTTCTTCTTCAATTAGGCGCTGATAAATCAACTGCTCCTCTTCGCTAAGTGTGTCAAAGCGTTTTTCTAAAAACGGGATCAGCAACAGATCAAGCTCCCACATACCGCGACGCGAATGCCAGTAGAGTCGCTTACGTAGCACGGCTGCTGGGGATGTATCGTCGTTCAAGGTCAGCCTCTTTCATTGGTAAAATGAAGCGTCAGTATACCTAAGCTAAAGGGTCGCGCCAGCGCCAAGCTTCGCCTATGCTGTTATTCAGTCTAGTACCTTGTTTTATCTGAATTGTTTAATATCAATTTGCACAGTATGCTGAATTCGAGGTTATCAAGGTCAGCCGCTATTATTAACGGCAGCCTTCACCGTTTACAGGGAGCCAACCGATGACAAAATCTGAACTAATCGAACAAATCGCGATGCGTCAACCGGAGCTATCCGCCAAAGAAGTCGAGACGGCGGTACGTATTATACTGGATGATATGGCGGACGCTCTTTCCAGCGGCGGTCGTGTGGAAATACGTGGCTTTGGCAGTTTCTCACTGCATTTCCGTGAGCCGCGTACTGGCCGTAACCCCAAAACGGGCGATCCGGTCGAGCTGGACGGTAAATATGTACCGCACTTTAAGCCCGGCAAAGAGCTGCGCGAACAGGTAGATGCCAGTCGTGCGCTGGGTTACTAACACAGAGCCCGAAGCCACCATACTTTGATAATCTGTGACTGTGGGATGACGTCGCGCCAAGACTCATACACAATAGGGTCATACTGCGAACGTCACTGACTAGGAAACTCTCATGCGTTGGATTAAAGGGCTGATTCTCGCCATTATTTTGCTGGTTGTTCTACTGGTAGGCATCTTGTTTGCCGTCAACAATCAGCAAACCATTGCCTTGAATCTGATCTGGGTTGAACTCCCCCCCATCACACTCTCGGTATGGCTGCTGGCGACATTAACGTTTGGCGTCATACTCGGCATGCTCGCAATGATGGGGGTATACGTACGGTTGAAAGCACGTCTTGCACGCAGCGAGCGCCATAACAAACAGCAGCGCAAAGAGCTTGATCGTTTACGCACCCAGGAGTTTAAGGAACTAGCGTAAATGCATGATGTCATGCTGCTAGGGCTACTATTGGTAGCGATTGCCATAGGCTTCGGGCTAGGCATTCGATACGCTGCCCAGCACCACCGGCGAGCGCCAACAGCGCCGCCTTCTCAACTGTCGCGCGAATATTTCGTTGGGTTAAATTACCTGCTGAATGAGCAACCCGATGAAGCCATTAACACATTTATCAGTGCACTTGATGTTAATAGCGATACGGTAGATACCCATATCGCGCTGGGTAAGCTCTTTCGCACGCGTGGCGAGGCAGACAAAGCCGTCAGTATTCACCAAAACCTGCTCGCACGCCCGGCCCTATCGCATGGCACCAACGAACGCATCCAGCTTGAGCTTGCGCGCGATTTTATAGCGCTAGGTGTTCATGACCGTGCCCAGAGACTGCTGCACTCGCTGCTTGAGCAATCCACCGACGATGATCGCCGCTATGCGGCCAAGCAGCTACTGGTGGATCTTCTGGAGCGCGAAAAGGAGTGGCAAACCGCTTTAGAGGTGATCCAGCCCCTGCTAAAGCAGCACCCAGGTATGCGGCGCCCAGCGTCACACTGGCTATGCGAGCTGGCCATAGAAGAGATCCAACAATCCAGCCGTGCGCTCGCGAAAAAGCATCTAAAAAAAGCCTTACTGCTGGATGAACGTTGCATTCGCGCCACACTACTGTTGGCGGATCTTGAGATGGATAACGGCCACTATGGCCGCGCGATAGAACGTCTTGACCATATTCCTGAACAGGATGCCGCGCATATCCCAACCATGCTGCCAACCCTTCAGCGGGCCTATGCGCGTAACGACGATATAGCAGGTCTGGAGAAGCACTTATACCGTCTACTGGGCCAGGCACCTTACACCAGCGTTATCGTGACGCTCGGCGAGCTTATTCACCAGCGGGATGGCGTGGATACCGCCATTGAGTTAACCGGAAACTGGCTACGTGATGCGCCGAGCCTTGGCGGGTTGGACTATCTGCTGGATCTGTATGTCGAAAGCCAGAAGCTAAGTGGAAGAACGGCGCCGGACACTCGCTTATCACTGCTTAAATACCACACGGATGCGCTTTTAAAAGATCGTCCACGCCATCAATGCAGGCGCTGTGGTTTTACAAGTGATGCCCTTGCCTGGCAGTGCCCCAGTTGCCGCCGCTGGGGCACTACCAAGCCGATTACCGGTGTAGAGGGCGAGTAGCCACATACATATCGTGCTACTGAAGCTCTGCTTCGATAGCCGCCAGCGCCGCCATGGGGTCAGACGCCTGAGTAACAGGCCGCCCTATCACCAAATGTGTACTCCCTGCCTGCATCGCTTCGCTCGGCGTCATAATACGCTGCTGATCGTTAACGGCGGCAAAACTCGGCCGAATACCGGGCGTTACTTTTAAAAACGACTCACCACACACAGCCTTTAAATGTGCCGCCTCTTGGGCTGAGCATACAACGCCGTGCAGGCCGCTTTGTTGGGTCAACAGCGCCAAGCGCTCCACCTGTTCGGCGGGCGAAACGTTTAACCCCACTTCGTAAAGGTCGCTTTCCTGGAGGCTGGTTAATACGGTAACAGCGATAAGGTGCGTGTCTAAACCTTGACTAACCAAACGCTCGGCGGCTGCCTCCATCATCTTGCGGCCACCGCTGGCGTGCACATTCACCATCCAGACGCCTTGCTCTGCTGCGGCCTGAACAGCCCCCGCCACCGTATTGGGAATATCATGAAACTTGAGGTCAAGGAACACGTCGAACCCGCGCCCATGCAGCGCTTCAAGGATAGCCGGGCCGCTGCGGGTATAAAGCTCTTTACCTACTTTTAAACGACACCGGGCGGGGTCTAGCTGGTCCGCCATGCACAAGGCGGCGTCAAGTGACGGGTAATCAAGCGCGATAATCAACGGGGATTCAGACACAACACTACTCCATACGCATTTTTAAGCATTATATCAGTCCAACACGACCCGCTTGTAAGCTATTTGCTAACCAGTACAAGCGAAAATCCTACAAACAGTGTCGTACATCACTGACAACAATCCAACAGCGAACGCGTTAAGTTAGTCAAGGCACCCGTTAATGCAGTGTTCGTTAGTACAGTGCCCGGTTGTGCTACTTTTCTTTATCGTCAAGAAGGAACAATACGCGTAATGAACATGACATTAAAAAGCTTGTTTGCCGCCCTGTTACTTAGTTTAAGTCTGGGATTATCCAGTAGCGCACTGGCTCAAGCCGTCGCGCCTATCAATGTCAATACCGCCAATGCCGAGCTGTTGAGCGAGCTTCCCGGCATTGGACCAAGCCGCGCTACCGCCATTATCGAAGAGCGTGATACCAATGGAGAATTTGCAAGTATTGATGATTTAACGCGCGTCAGCGGCATCGGCGCAGCAACCGTAGATCGCATGCGCGACCAAATCGCACTCGAAGACTAAGCCTTGCAGTAAGCCCTGCAACATAGCAGGATTACTATTGCCCGGCGGCAGCACAGCAGCTGTTTGCCGGGCAAGTGTTTATCACATACCCAATATTGAAAAGCTCACCTAACGACTCCTCTCTCTTTCGCATTACTGCCCGTGACCTCGTGACTAGGCAAACTTTTAAATCATCCAAAGTGACATGAATTGATCCACCGGCATTGCTTCAAGCGTCGCTTGATTGCCGCAGAGCTGGCTAATCTTTTCGCAGCGAAATGCAGGGAAACGGGTGGCGAGATGGCGCTCAAACTTATCAACCAATAGCGGCATTCCCTCTTCTCGACGACGCTGATGGCCTATCGGATACTCCACTGCAACTTTGTCTGTTGCACTACCATCACGGAAAAAGACCTGTACCGCATTCGCGATAGAGCGCTTTTGCGGGTCGTGGTAAGCCGCTGAATAGTCGCTATCCTCCTCGACCACCATTTTGTCGCGCAGTACATCAATTAGCGGATGAGCCGCATGAAAGCTGTCTTCATAGTGTTCGGCGGTAAGCGAGCCAAAGATAAGCGGCACGGCCGTCATGTATTGCAGGCAGTGATCGCGGTCAGCGGGGTTAGCCAACGCTCCGGTTTTGGAAATTATCCGAATCGCTGAATCATGTGTGGTAATCACAATGCGCTCAATATCAGCCAAGCGCTCTTTTACCTGAGCGTGCAGAAGCACGGACGCTTCGCAGGCGGTTTGGGCATGGAACTCCGCCGGGAAAGCAATTTTGAATAAAATGTTTTCCATAACATAGCACCCAAACTCACGCTGAAAACGCAGGCGCCGCTCTGCTTCAGGTTTAAGGCTCAGGTCTTTATTACTATGGCTAAAGGACACATCGTAAAACCCCCATTGCGGTGCACTGAGCGCGCTGGGGATGCCCATCTCACCGCGTAATGCCATATCTGCCAGACGAACGCCTCGGGAAGTGGCATCGCCAGCCGCCCAGCTTTTGCGCGGCCCGGCATTGGGTGCATGTCGGTAGGTGCGCAGGCTCTGGCCGTCTACCCACGCATGGGAAAGCGCAGCCAGCAACTGCTCGCGCGTAGCGCCCATTAGCTTGGCAACCACCGCCGTCGAAGCCACTTTCACCAACAGTACATGATCCAGCCCCACCCGGTTGAAGCTGTTTTCCAGGGCCAACACTCCCTGAATTTCATGCGCCATGATCATGGCATTCAACACATCACGCATCGTCAGAGGCGCATCCCCCTGGGCAACCCGCTTTTGCGACAGGTGATCGGCAACCGCCAGGATGCCACCCAGGTTGTCAGAGGGATGCCCCCACTCGGCGGCAAGCCAGGTATCGTTATAATCTAGCCAGCGGATAGTTGCGCCGATATCCCAGGCCGCTTTTACCGGGTCAAGGCGTAGCGAAGTGCCCGGCACACGCGCCCCAAATGGAACCTGGGTACCTTCTACCAGCGGGCCAAGATGCTTGGTGCACTCTGGAAAACGCAGCGCCAGAAGCCCACAGCCCAACGTATCCATTAAGCAGTAACGAGCCGTAGACAGTGCCGCCGACGAGGGAGTATCAAAGCTCAGCACATAATCAGCGATTAGCTGTAGCTCATCATCGTATTCTGGCCGCTCGTTTATCTCCGCTGTGACATTCATGGAGTCGCCTCCCGATCAATGCAGTGAGTTAAAAGCTGTCGCCCGGTACGCGTACCGCACCTTCCATTAGCACGCGCGCGCTGCGACTCATAATGGCCTGATCAATCTGCCAGTGCCCGTCAACCAGGTTGGCCTCTGCGCCAACGCGCAAACTGCCCGACGGGTGGCCAAACGTAACGGACTGGCGCTTTCCGCCTCCGGCCGCCAAATTAACCAGCGTACCGTCTATCGCAGCGGCAGCAGCAATTGCCACGGCGGCAGTGCCCATCATGGCGTGATGCAATTTACCCATGGAAAGCGCCCGCACCACCAGATCGATATCACCAGCGTTAACAGCCTGACCGCTTGAGGAAACATAATCAGCTGGCGGCCCAACAAACGCTACCTTGGGCGTATGTTGGCGGCTCGCAGCCTCACTGACATCCCCTATCAACCCCATACGTACAGCGCCATGGGCACGGATAGTCTCAAACATGCTTAATGCTTTACCGTCGCCATTGATGGCGTTTTGCAGCTCGGTACCGCGGTAACCAATATCAGCGGCATTAATAAACACCGTGGGGATACCTGCATTGATAAGGGTAGCTTTCAGAATACCCACACCCGGCACATTCAGGTCATCCACCAGGTTGCCGGTGGGAAAAATCGCCCCCTCGCCGTCAGCCGGGTCCATAAAAGCCACGGGAATCTCGGCGGCGGGAAAGGTCACGCCATCCAACTCGAAATCGCCGGTCTCCTGAACCTCCCCATTCACGATGGGCACCTGCGATACGATAGTTTTCTGGATATTGACCTGCCAGATTCTCACCTCGACCACACCGTTTTCAGGCAGACGTGCCGGATCAACCAGCCCGTTCGCTACGGCAAATGGGCCTACCGCCGCCGAAAGATTGCCGCAGTTGCCGCTCCAATCCACGTAGGGCTTATCGATGGATACTTGGCCAAACACATAATCCACATCGTGATCAGCCGAGTGGCTTTTGGAAAGAATGACCGTTTTACTGGTGCTTGAGGTCGCGCCGCCCATACCGTCAATCTGTTTTTCGTACGGGTCGGGGCTTCCAATCACACGCAGCAGCAGCTTGTCACGCGCCTCTCCCGCCACCTGAGCAGCCTGGGGTAAATCGCTTAATTTAAAAAACACGCCTTTGCTGGTGCCGCCACGCATATAGGTGGCGGGGATTTTTATTTGCGGCACATGGCGGGCGTTGGCGACATCAGTCATCTTGTTCACTCCGAAAAATAACCCGGCACTTACGCAGCCGTTGACTCGAGGAAGTCCTGGGCAAAGCGCTGCAGCACACCACCGGCGGCGTAAATTGATACTTCCTCGGCGGTATCCAGGCGGCATTTGACCGCTACGCGCTCGCTGCCCCCGTTTTGACGATGGATCACCAGCGTAAGCATCGCGCCTGGCGATACAGCCCCTTCAACATCAAAGGTTTCGGTGCCATCCAAGCCTAATGTCGTGCGCGTGGTTCCCGGCTCAAACTCTAGCGGCATTACGCCCATGCCAATCAGGTTAGTGCGATGAATACGCTCAAACCCTTCAGCAGCAATGGCTTCCACACCCGCGAGCGCCACCCCTTTGGCAGCCCAGTCTCTTGATGAGCCTTGGCCATAATCGGCGCCAGCAATAATGATCAGCGGCTGCTTACGCGCCATGTAGGTTTCGATAGCTTCCCACATGCGGGTCACTTCACCTTCTGGCTCGACCCGCGCCAGCGACCCCTGAATGACGTTGCCTTCTTCATCGCGGACCATTTCGTTAAACAGCTTGGGATTGGCAAAGGTAGCGCGCTGGGCGGTGAGGTGATCGCCGCGATGAGTCGCGTAGGAGTTGAAGTCCTCCTCCGGCAGGCCCATTTTCGCCAAATACTCACCCGCCGCGCTGTTAAGCTGAATGGCGTTGGAAGGCGATAGGTGATCGGTGGTGATATTGTCCGGCAAGATTGCCAGCGGGCGCATGCCTTTCAAGGTACGCTCTTTCGCCATATTGCCCTCCCAGTAAGGTGGGCGACGAATGTAGGTACTCTGGGGGCGCCAGTCATATAGCGGATTAACCTGGGCACGCGCGCTTTTATCAATATCGAACATGGGGATATAGGTCTGGCGGAACTGCTCGGGCTTCACCGAGGATTTCACAATAGCGTCGATCTCTTCATCCGCTGGCCAGATATCCTTCAAGGCAACGGGATTCCCCGCCTGGTCGATCCCCAGCACGTCTTTTTCAATATCAAAGCGAATAGTGCCTGCAATGGCGTAAGCAACCACTAATGGCGGCGAGGCCAAAAAGGCCTGCTGGGCGTAGGGGTGAATCCGCCCATCAAAGTTGCGGTTACCGGAAAGCACTGCCGTGGCGTAAAGGTCCCGGTCGATAATTTCCTGCTGAATAACAGGGTCAAGCGCACCCGACATGCCGTTACAGGTGGTGCACGCATAAGCCACCACGCCAAACCCCAGATCCTCCAGCTCATTCATCAAACCGGCTTCTTCCAGATACATCTTGACCGTTTTTGAACCAGGCGCCAGGGATGACTTTACCCAGGGTTTACGCAACAAGCCGAGCCGGTTGGCGTTGCGCGCAATTAACCCAGCCGCCACCATATTGCGCGGGTTGGACGTATTGGTGCAGCTGGTAATGGCGGCGATAATAACGGCGCCATCAGGCATTTTGCCCGCTTTCTCTTCTTCGCGCGCAGCATCGAGCCCTACCGCAATACCGCGCTGAGCCAGCTCGGAGGTCGGCAGGTGCGCATGTGGGTTGGAAGGCCCTGCCAACGTCCGCGCAACCGATGAAAGATCAAAGCTCAGCACCCGCTCGTACTCAACCTGCGTCAGGCTGTCCGCCCAGAGGCCGGTGTGCTTGGCATAGGTTTCTACCAGCGCCACCTGCTCATCTTCACGACCGGTGAGCTTCAAATAATCGATGGTTTGGCTGTCGATATAGAACATCGCCGCCGTCGCACCATACTCGGGCGTCATGTTCGAAATCGTGGCACGATCACCAACCGTCAGCGCATCGGCGCCTTCGCCGTAAAACTCCAGATAGGCACCGACCACGCGCTCTTTACGCAGAAACTCGGTGATCGCCAGCACCATATCGGTGCCCGTGATTCCTGGCTGCAGCTTCCCGGTCAGCTCTACCCCGACGATATCGGGCAAGCGCATCATGGAAGCGCGACCAAGCATGACGCTCTCAGCTTCCAGGCCACCCACGCCGACTGAAATAACGCCAAGCGCGTCCACCATGGGGGTATGGCTATCGGTACCCACGCAGGTATCGGGATAAGCAATGCCGTCCCGGTTCTGCACTACCGGCGACATTTTCTCCAGATTGATCTGGTGCATGATGCCGTTGCCAGGCGGGATAACATCAACGTTTTCAAAAGCCGTTTTGGTCCAGTTGATAAAGTGGAAGCGGTCATCGTTGCGCCGGTCTTCAATGGCGCGATTTTTTTCAAAAGCCCCCTCTTCAAAACCCGGATGCTCTACCGCCAACGAGTGGTCAACAATCAGTTGGGTGGGGACAACGGGATTGACCTTGGCCGGGTCACCGCCCTTCTCAGCGATGGCATCGCGCAGCCCGGCCAAATCAACCAGCGCCGTCTGGCCTAGAATATCGTGGCATACCACCCGCGCAGGATACCAAGGGAAGTCCAGGTCGCGTCGGCGTTCAATGAGCTGCTTAAGGGCATCGGTGAGAAGCTCAGGATCACAGCGGCGTACCAATTGCTCTGCCAGCACGCGCGATGTGTAAGGGAGCGTGGCGTAGGCTCCTGGTTGAATATCCTCAACGGCTTGGCGCGCATTAAAGTAATCAAGGCTGGTGCCTGGCAGTGGTTGACGATATTGGCTATTCATAGCAAGCAAACTCATGAAAAGGGAGCTAAAAAAACGCCCGGCAAGCAAGCTGCCGGGCCGCACGCTGATTAATCACGCGCCTCAATGGGGACCCATTCGCTTTTTTCAGGACCGATGTAGTCGGCGCTGGGACGGATAATCCGGTTATTGGCCCGCTGTTCAAAGACATGTGCGGCCCAGCCCGTTAGCCGGGACATGACAAAAATTGGTGTGAACAGCTTGGTGGGGATATCCATAAAGTGATAGGCGCTGGCATGGAAGAAGTCTGCGTTGCAGAACAGCTTTTTCTCACGCCACATCACTTCTTCGACCCTTTCAGATACGGGATAAAGCACCGTATCGCCTACGTCATCGGCAAGCTTTTTGGCCCACTGCTTGATGATCTCGTTGCGTGGATCAGACTCGCGATAAATCGCGTGGCCAAAGCCCATGATTTTGTCTTTGCGCTCAAGCATACCCATGATCTGGCTTTCGGCTTCTTCCGGCGATTGCCAGTTTTCGATCATCGCCATGGCCGCTTCATTGGCACCGCCATGCAGTGGGCCACGCAGCGAACCGATGGCGCCAGTGACGCAAGAGTGCATATCAGAAAGCGTTGAGGCACACACCCGGGCGGTAAAGGTAGAGGCGTTAAACTCATGCTCGGCATATAAAATAAGCGATACGTTCATCACTCGCGCATGGAGCTCAGAGGCCGGCTCGCCACGCAGTAGATGCAAGAAATGCCCGCCAACCGATGCAGCGTCGGTTTGGGTATCAATCCGCACTCCGTCATGAGAGTAGCGATACCAGTAGCAAATGATCGAAGGCAACACGGCCAGCAGCCGATCAGCAACGTCCTGCTGCTCGTCAAAACTCTCTTCGGTTTCCAGATTGCCCAGCATGGACGTGCCGGTCCGCATGACATCCATCGGGTGAGCATCTTTCGGAATTTTCTCAAGCACCGTTTTCAGCGCATCGGGCAACCCACGCAAGCCCTTTAATTTGCGGATGTAGTCGTCAAGCTCTGCCTGATTGGGCAATTTACCTTTCAAGAGCAGGTACGCTACTTCTTCAAATTTAGCCTTTTCAGCCAGCTCTTTGATATCAAAGCCACGGTACGTTAGGCCCGAGCCAGTCTTTCCAACAGTACACAAGGCGGTAGTTCCCGCACTTTGTCCACGCAGCCCTGCTCCCGCTAGCGGTTTATCAGCCATGACGAGTCTCCTGGTGTGCTTATCGTTGTACCTATCATTAATTGCAGATAACCGTGTTGTCGTGCGCGCCTCATTGCGGCTCTTCGCCCTTTTCGGCGAACAACGCATCCAGTTTCTGCTCGAAATCGTGATAGTTGAGGAAATCGTAGAGTTCATCGCGCGTCTGCATGGTGTTAACGACTTCTTTTTGATGGCCATTATCCAGAATGCTTTGATAGACATTCAGGGCAGCAGCGTTCATCGCTCGAAACGCAGAGAGCGGGTAAAGCACCATGCGACAACCAACCTCGCCAAGCTCGGCTTGAGTAAAGAGCGGCGTCGCACCAAACTCAGTGATATTGGCCAGAATCGGGGCATCCACTCGCTCGCAGAATGCCTGGTAATCAGAAAGGGTGTATACGGCTTCAGCAAAGATGGCATCCGCACCGGCTTCAACGCAGGCATTGGCGCGCTCAATAGCCGCGTCCAGGCCCTCTTTTTGAAAAGCATCGGTGCGTGCAATCAGATAAAAATCGGGATCTATTCGGGCATCGGCGGCCGCTTTAATGCGATCAACCATCTCAGCCTGGGAAACAATTGCCTTGTTGGGTCGATGACCACAACGTTTTTGCGCCACCTGGTCCTCCAGATGAACGGCGGCGACGCCAGCACGCTGCATCTCTTTCACTGTACGGGCAATATTGAACGCGCCGCCCCATCCGGTATCAATATCCACCAGCAACGGCAGGTCCGTTGCACCACAGATACGGCGCGCATCCTCGGCGACATCGTTCATGCTGGTCATCCCTAAATCAGGCAGGCCAAACGAGGCATTTGCCACCCCACCGCCGGAAAGGTAGATCGCCTGATGGCCGACACGTTCAGCCATCATCGCCGTATACGCGTTAATAGTGCCTAAAATGGCCAGCGGGCGCTGGGCGTCAAGGGCGGCTTTAAAACGGGCGCCTGGGGTGAGCGTTGACATTAGCGTGTCTCCTGAAGGGTAGTGGCCTGCCGTTCCTCGGCAGGCTCAGATGATTGCTGTTTAAGAATCGCGGCATAACGGTCGGCCACATTGGCACGCGAGGCACTGACGTGGCGGCGCATTAATAGCTCAGCAAGTTCGGCGTCGCCTGCTTCAATGGCGTCCACGATCCGGTGGTGCTCAACAAAGGCACGCTGCGGGCGCGTACCGCTGGCACTAAACTGTGTACGATAAAGGCGCACCAGGTAGTACAAGTCATTGCACAGCAGGCTCATTAGCATCTTGTTGTGGCTGCCTTGCACAATGCGGTAATGAAAGTCGAGATCACCCTCACGCTGATAGTAAGCTTCACCGCGCTGTAAATCGGCCTGCCCTTCGTGCAGTGCCAGCACATCACGAAGGCCTTGTATTTCCTCTGCCGACATGTGCTCCGCTGCTAGCCTTGCGGCCATGCTTTCCAACGCTTCGCGTACATCAAACAGCTCTATCAGCTCTTTCATAGAGAGCTTAACGACGCGTGCGCCGACGTGAGGTACGCGCTCAATCAAGCGATGAGACTCTAAACGCCGCATGGCTTCGCGAAGCGGACCACGAGAAATGCCGTACGTTTTTGAAAGCCCGGGCTCAGTGATTTTGCTGCCTGGCGCCAAGACGCCACGCACAATATCGCTTTGCAGTTGATGAAATACCCGCTCGGCTAGCGTGCGCACTTCAGGCGGCGCTATTTCAAGCGACGAATCAACAGAATAAGGGGCGCTAATAGATGAACTCATGGCGAATTGTCGACAATTAGGAAAGTGTTCAAACTTTAGCTGTGCGCCTTTCTAGCGTCAATCATAGAATAATGGCGATTTTATGCATCTTTGGTTGTAAGCAAAAAGTCTACCCCTCTCACTAGTGTCAACAATCTCGCTAAAACCGTTTGAAGCACATCGATTACATTGCTGGTGTCGGCCTTCAACGCCCTCTAAAATGAGCAGCCTTTTACCGGCGAGGCGTTTGCTCCATGACCACGGCATTGTCGATATTTACGCTGCCCTATTCTTCTGACCCGTTAGCGCTGTTTGATTCGCTTCGCCAACGCCCAGGTGCAGTACTTTTGGATAGTGGCCGCCCCGTCGCTCAAGGGCGCTACGATATTCTGAGCAGCGACCCCTTAGCGACGCTGGAAGTGGACGCCACAGGCAAGTCAGTGCTCACGAGTAAACAGCTCAATATAGCGGCTCTACCGCCAGGCGATTGCTTTGCTCAGCAGCAGTGGCTGTTAAATCAGCTACCGCACCAGGCTACAGAGGTTGATCAACACGCCTTACATAGCGAGCTGCCCTTTATGGGCGGGCTGATAGGCTACTGGGGCTATGACCTTGGGCGCTCGCTGGCGACCCACCAACAACCTCAGGTGACTCACCTACCTCAGGCGCGCCTGGGCCTTTATGACTGGTGCATCACCCTTGACCACGTAGCAAAGCGGGCGTGGCTGGTAGCCACCGCGCAGCGTCGAGAGCAGGTTCTAGAGTGGCTAGACCAGGCGCCGCCCAAACGCCCTCCTTTTGCCTTAACCGAACCCTTTCAAGCAGAGCTTAGCCAGAGCGATTACGCTGAACGCTTCAAAGCCGTTCAGCGCTATATTCTGGCGGGCGACTGTTATCAGATTAACCTCGCCCAGCGCTTTTCTGCTGCCTACCAGGGCGATGAATGGCAGGCCTATTTACGCTTACGCAACGCCACGCCCACACCGTTTTCAGGCTTCATGGCTTGGGGCCAACAGGCCGTCCTCTCTCTTTCACCCGAGCGGTTTATCAAAAGCAGTAATGGCGCGGTTGAGGCTCGTCCTATAAAAGGCACCCGTCCACGGGGCGCTACGGCTGGTGAGGATCTTGCTCTGGCCAATGATCTAACCAGCAGCCTTAAAGATCGTGCTGAAAACGTCATGATCGTTGATTTACTGCGCAATGACCTGGGCCGTGTATGTAAGCCGGGCAGTATCAATGTGCCCCAACTCTGCAAGCTGGAAAGCTACCCTAATGTGCATCATCTGGTGAGCGTAGTGCGCGGACAGCTCGCGTCCGGCGCCTCCCCTCTTGCCTTATTGGCGGCGGCCTTTCCCGGCGGGTCGATTACCGGCGCGCCCAAGGTTCGCGCCATGCAGATTATCGCCGAGCTTGAGCCGTGTCAGCGCAGCGTGTACTGCGGAAGCATGGGATACGTTGATATACGTGGCAGCATGGACACCTCTATTACTATTCGTACGTTAGCGGCGGATGCCGGGAGGCTTCACGTGTGGGGCGGCGGTGGGCTGGTTGCCGACTCAGCACTTGAGGAAGAGTACGTGGAGACACTGGATAAAATTCGCCATCTTATTAAGGCACTGGAATAACAGCCGCCGTACTTAAATCAAAAAGGAATATAAAAGCCAAACCAAACAGTATTGGGGGGAACGGCGGACAGTTTGATAGCCTAGCGGTATGGTTCATTAATATGACAAGGAGGCAGCATGTCCTCATCGCTAGATGCGATCAATCGTGATTTTTCCGAGAACGATTTTAGCAAGAACCCACAAGCACTTATTGAGTGGGCGTTAACACAAGGCGAAAGGGCGATCTGTACGACGAACTTTCGCCCTTTTGAAGCCGTTATTCTGCACATGGTGACACAGGTACGTCCTGACATGCCGATTGTCTGGATGGACAGTGGCTATAATACCGAAGCCACTTATCAATTCGCCGACGAGCTAATAACGCGCTTGAATCTGAACATGGTCAGCTATATACCCAAGCGGACGCGCGCGCACCGTGAAGCGCTCGAAGGCCCCATGCCGGGCATTGATGACCCACGCCATGCGGCCTTCACCCAAGAGGTCAAAATCGAGCCGTTTGAACGTGCATTAAGTGAGATGCGCCCTGACGTATGGTTTACAGCGCTTCGTGCAGAAGACACGCCCGAACGGGCCAAAATGCAGCCCGTCAGCCGTAACAGTGATGGGCTGGTTAAAGTGGCGCCGGTGTTGCATTGGAGTGCTAAAGAGATGTATCAATATTTACAGGCGCACGACCTGCCTAACAACTTCGATTACTTCGACCCCACCAAGGTGGAGGAAAAACGCGAGTGCGGCTTGCACCTACAGCATTAAGCCTTTCTCTGAAAACCTGTCATTGAAAAACCAGGTACTGAAAGACCAAGTACTGAGAAACCTGGCACCGAGGTTAGGCCACAAGCCAAACGTACGACTCACGTTGTTAGCGGCTTACCAGCGGTTTCGCTGGCATCATGCCCCCTAACAACGTGAGCGCTTAAAGCGTTAGTGTTTTCAATCCGTACTTGTAATAAGTGCTTGTGGTAAGTGCGTGTAACAAGCACTTGTCACACATCAATGCCACAAGCTATCAGTACTCGGGCAGCTCTATCCCTTCAAACAGCGCTTGTTCAAAGCGTGGGCCAGCAATGAGCGCCTCATCCACACGGTCTCGCGTCAAGTGTGGGGCAAAGCGCGCCAGGAAATCGTACATATAGCCACGCATAAACGTGCCCCGGCGAATGCCTATTTTAGTCGTTGAACTCGCAAACAGGTGGCTGGCATCCACCGCGACTAAATCCCCGTCCAACTTATCGTCTACCGCCATATGTGCCACGATCCCAACGCCCATGCCGAGCCGCACATAGGTTTTAATCACGTCGGCATCCGCTGCCGTTAGCACAACGTTAGGCGTCAACCCCTTCGCTTTAAACGCATCATCCAACTGGGAACGGCCAGTAAAACCAAAGACATACGTCACCAGCGGATGTTCTGCCAACGCTTCCAGCGTTAAAGGTCCACTCAGCGCTGCCAGTGGGTGGCCTTTAGGCACTAGGATACAGCGATTCCAGCGGTAACAAGGCAAGAGTACCAAGTCTGTAAACAGCTCCAGCGATTCAGTGGCAATCGCAAAATCGGCCTGCCCCTCACTCACCATTTGAGCAATTTGCTTAGGCGTACCCTGCTGCATATGTAGCGCGACTTCCGGATATTTCAGCGTAAATTCACTGATGATCGGCGGAAGTGCATAGCGTGCCTGGGTATGCGTGGTCGCAATAGATAAGCTTCCCCGCCGCTCATCGCTATGCTCCTGGGCCACCTGTTTAATATTTTCGGTAAGCTTGAGCACCTGGCCCGCCAGGTTAATAATGGACTGACCTGCTGGCGTTACCCGGGTTAGATGTTTTCCGCTACGCGCGAAAATCTCAACGCCCAACTCATCCTCCAACAGCCGTATTTGCTTGGAAATACCAGGCTGAGAGGTAAACAGGCTTTGAGCGGTCGCCGATACATTTAGGTTGTGTCGGTTAACTTCCCAAATATAGCGAAGTTGTTGTAGCTTCATATCATCACCTCATTATCTATACCGATAGCAGGCAGGTCATCTAACGCTGGCACCGCCTATCTTGCACTCGCCACAAAGCACTATTTGGCATAAAAAAACATTCTATAATTCACTTATATTATAAGAGATAATCTCTATTAGCATCTATTAATTTTGTAATTAAGCACAAAAATAAGCGCAGATATTTGCCAGCAAACGCCGCGCCCGCTAACATCTGCCGACTTGGCGTAATGAAAGTGCGCAGGTTTAACGCGTAATGACCGTTGCTCCATTTGAGGCAACGACACTGCAAGAGCAACGCAAACGGGAGAAGCAAATGGCTAATAATGTTGACGTCACTAACGCTAATTTTGAGCAAGAAGTCCTCAACGCCGACCAGCCTGTCCTGCTAAAATTTTGGGCACCCTGGTGTGGCCCGTGTAAAGTTATGGCACCGGTTGTCGATGAAGTGGCTGCCGAGCGCGGTGATAACTTAAAAGTGGTCAGCGTAAACGTTGACGATGCGCCTGAAATTGCCGCAGAACAAGGCGTACGCGGTGTACCGACCGTTATGCTGTTCAAGTCTGGTACCAAAGTCGCTTCACTGGTAGGCGCGCAATCCAAGTCTCAACTAACGCAATTCATCGACCAAAACGCTTGATGAAATTGGCCACCGCCGGCACAACCGGTGGTGGCCGTGCGGTCCCTCCTGTTAACTCTCCCCCTCTTTTAGATGCTCTTCGGGCGTAGCACTATTTTTACGTTTCCACGGTGCGCGACCTGCATCTTGCTGGCTAAGATAACGCCCCGTGCGGTGTCTCCCTGGCCCCAGAAAATGAGCAATCCAACGCGTCTGCGGATGGCTATCCAAGGCAATTTTTAGGGTCATGGTTAACACGACAGATAGCAGCATCCCCGCCGGTCCAAAAATCCACCCCCAAACAACCAGCGAAAGAAACGCCACAAACGTTGAAAGCCCTAGCGCTTGCCCCATGACACGCGGTTCAATCAGGTTACCCAGTACAAAGTTAATGACCAGATAAGCGGACGCCAGCAGCAGCGCCTGTAGCGCGCCACCGTCCTGGGACACCAGAAGCAGCAGCACTGGAGGAATAGCCGCAAGTGCTGAGCCAATGTTAGGGATAAAGTTAAGCCCAAACGCCAGAACGCCCCAAAGCAATGGGAAATCAACCCCGACAATCACACAGGAGAGCCAAATTAATACCGCTGTGGCCAGGCTAATCATTGTTTTTACGGCCAAGTAGCGCTTTAGCGTTAAGCTGAACTCGCTAAAGCGCTTTAAACTAGGCGCAGGGTTTTCCAAGGCACGCGAAACTTTTTGGCGAAGGTTCAGCGTTTCAAACAGCATAAAAATAACCAGCAACCCCACGATGATACTTTGCATCACCAGGTTGCCCAGTTCACCCAACAGCGTTGCCACCCAAGAAGAGCCTTCCTCATCCTCATTGAAAAAGACGGCGCTAAGCTCATCAGGGTCAATATTGAAGCCATGCATGGCGAGCGTATTAAGCAAATCCCAATAGTGCTCGTAAAGCCGCTCCTCAATATCAGGCAGCGCCGCCACAAAGGTGCTAAAACTGTTGACGACCAACACGCCAATCAGTGAAAGAAACCCCAACAACACCATCAGGGTTAAAAAAGCCGACACTCTCATGCTTAGGCCACAACGGTGTAGCCACTGCACCGGAGAGGTACACACTACCGCGATAAATACCGCCAGCAGCAAGGGTACAAGTAAATCTGCCCCCCCTTTCATTCCCGCAATAATTACCACTAATGCCGCTAGCGCCAACGTGGCATTTAAGGGGATACTTCGATAATCCTCATCCGATAATTTCGACATAGCCTTATCCTTAGCTCGTTACCCGTACATAATGGCGGTAATAAAGGTATTGCACAAACCGTGCAAATAATAAGCAACTGTTTTGCGTCACCTCTTTTACGCTGAACTTTCCCTGTAGTCGCTATTCCAAGCAAGCGTCTATACTTTTAATTGACGCGTACCCGGCTAGTCTTCTCTACCTCAAGGAGTTTCTCTATGAGCCCAGTATCGGCACGTTTACCGCGTTTTCGTTATGGAATTTTAAGTGGCGCTCTGTTGGCGCTTCTGAGCACTCCCCTCGCCTTTGCGGCCCCGCCTGCACCGCCCAGCTTAAATGTCCAGGCACAGTCTTGGGTTGAGGTTGAACCCGACCAGGCGACGTTCACAGCGCGCCTTTGGGAAAACACGCCTGCCGTTTCTTCACTGGAAGATACCGACAGCGAAGCGTTAGGAGAAGCCCGTGAACGCCTTGAGAATCGCGCCAGCGAACTGATCGAAGCCATTGAAGCCCTGGGAATTGAGCGACGCGCTATCAATGCCGGGTCGTTGAACGTTTATCCTGACCATGTCGCTGCGCCACGCAGCGAAAATGGCGACCAGGAGATGCTCCAACGCACGCGTCTTGAACGCCCGTTCAGCATAGAACTAACCGACCTTGATCAATTGGGCGATGTGCTCAACGCGCTGATCGGGGTGGGTGTGAATGCAATGGACGGCGTCCAATTTGATTTACAGGACAGAGAAGCCGCCACCGATGAAGCGCTGGTAAAAGCACTGGAGAAAGCTCGCCACAAAGCCAACCTGATGGCCAGCACGCTGGAAACCGAACTCGGCCACGTTCAGCGTATTGAAGAGACGCAAGCGCCTATGTTTCAGCCCCGCATGATGGCCATGCGGGCTGAGAGTGATATGGCCAGTAGCGGATCACAAAGCGATTACAGCCCCGGCACCATCCGTATTGATGCCGGGGTTAACGTCGAATGGACGCTTAAAGGGCCAGACGCTCCTGACCACCAAGATAGGGACGTAGCGGCTCAGGAATAACCACCGAGCCATCTGCCTGCTGGTGATTTTCAAGTATTGCCAGCAGGCAACGGCCAACGGCCAAGCCAGAACCATTTAACGTATGCAGGAGCTGTGGCTTTTTCACATCCGGTTGACGGAAGCGCGCCTGCATGCGCCGCGCCTGAAAGTCTTCGCAGTTGGAAACAGACGAAATTTCCCGATAAGTGCTCTGGCTGGGCAGCCAGACTTCCAGGTCGTAGGTCTTCGCCGCGCCAAAGCCCATATCGCCCGTGCAAAGAGTCACTACGCGGTACGGCAACTCTAACGCTTGTAAGATCGCCTCTGCATGACCACGCATTTCATCCAGCGCTTCATAGCTCTTCTCTGGTTCTACAATCTGCACCATTTCCACTTTATCAAACTGATGCTGACGGATCATGCCGCGAGTATCACGCCCGTGCGAACCGGCCTCGCTACGAAAACACGGCGTGTGCGCCGTAAGCTTCATCGGCAATGCCGCTTGATCCACAATCTCATCACGCACAAAGTTGGTGAGCGGCACCTCAGAAGTAGGAATCAAGTAGTACTCGCGCTCATCATCCAGCTTGAACAGGTCTTCGCCAAACTTCGGCAGCTGGCCGGTGCCGGTTAGTGAGTCGCGGTTCACCATATAGGGCACGTAGCACTCTTCATAGCCGTGCTTCTCGGTTTGGGTATCCAGCATAAATTGAGCCAGCGCACGGTGCAGACGAGCAATGGGCCCACGCATAACGGCAAAGCGGGCACCGGTCAGTTTAACGGCCAATTCAAAATCCAGATAACCGGATTTTTTGCCTAAATCGACATGATCGAGCACGTCAAAATCGAACTCACGTGGTGTACCCCAACGGTGCAGTTCAACGTTGTCTTCTTCTTTTTCACCTTCCGGCACGCTTTCATGGGGCAGGTTAGGAATACCGCTGACCGCGTCATCCCAGGCCGCTTGCACCTCGGCCAACTCACACTTGGCATTATCCAGACGATCGCCTAAATCGCTGACTTCATCCAACAGCGGCTGGATATCTTCGCCACTAGCTTTGGCCTTGCCAATGGCTTTTGAGCGCGTATTACGCTCGCTTTGCAGTTGCTCGGTCTGCGTTTGCAATTCACGGCGGCGCGACTCCAGCGTCTGAAGCCCCTCTTTATCCAGTACAAAGCCGCGACGAGCTAGTTGTTGCGCTAGCGCGTCCAGATCACCGCGCAGCAGTTTCGGATCGAGCATGAGTTATTCCTTGGCCTGTATTCAGTTAAACACGGCGCCAAACGCCAGTATCAAAGGCCCCTATTGTAGGCAAAAGCACGGCGGGGAGCTATGGGGCGTTATAGCAACGTGCCCGGCAACTCACGTCGTCGGGTAAATAACCAGAGGCTGCTTCGAAGCCGCGGCCGCCCGTAAGCGCTCACTTCGCCCATTACAAGCCCCCGCCCTTCTTACTAAAAAGTGATAAAGTGCGCGCCGAATCGTAATCCTGCTATTGATCAACCGTAAATAAAACTCCAAGGAGAGAGATCCGTGAGCACATCACAAGGCGCCTTCGGCTGGTGGAGAGGCATCGCCCTCTGGAAGAAAATTCTCGCAGGTTTAGCGCTAGGGATAGCGGCGGGCGCACTACTGGGTGAAAACGCCAGCATCTTTAAGCCGCTGGGCGATATTTTTATCAACGCGATCATGATGCTGATCGTACCGCTAGTGTTCTCAACACTAGTGGTCGGCATTACGTCGATGCGCGACCCGCAAAAAATGGGTCGCATTGGCGCCCGTACCATCGGCCTTTATCTTTTGACCACGGCCTTTGCTATCAGTATCGGGTTGTTGCTTTCGACACTGCTACAGCCTGGAGCAGGCGTTAACATCAGTTTTGATAGCAGCGTGAATGCAAGCGAGGCGCCTACCCTGGCATCCATTTTGATTAACCTGGTGCCCCGCAACCCCATTGATGCGCTGGCCAACGGCAACATTTTGCAAATTATTGTATTTGCGATTGGCTTGGGCATTTCACTGACTCTGATTGGTGAAAAGGGTGAAGCACTGGTCGTGGTGTTCGATAGCTTTGCCGAGGCAATGTACAAGCTCACGGGCATCGTCATGGCCTTTGCACCTTTTGGGGTGTTTGGCCTAATGGCGCATGTATCTGGCCAATACGGGCTGGAAATCCTGTTACCACTCGCCAAGCTGATTGGCGTGGTGTATTTGGCCTGTGCGCTGCATGTTCTGGTGATTTATTCAGGCTTTATTCGCCTATTGGGGCGGCTTAATCCAGTGCGTTATCTCCAGGGTAGCTTGGACGCCATGATGATAGCGTTCTCCTCCGCCTCTTCGGCAGGATCACTGCCGGTATCGATTCGCTGTGCACAGAAAAACCTGGGCGTATCTGAAGGCGTTTCAAGCTTTGTACTGCCGGTGGGCGCGACCATTAATATGGATGGTACAGCGCTTTACCAGGGCGTCGTCGTACTGTTTATTGCCCAAATGCTGGGTATTGAGCTGAGCCTGGTCGACTATGGCATGATTGTCGCCACCGGCACGCTTGCTTCCATTGGCACCGCGGGCGTACCCGGTGCGGGTCTTATCATGCTCTCTATCGTGATGGCTCAAATTGGCTTACCGCTTGAGGCCATCGCCGTCGTAGCAGGCATCGACCGTATTCTCGATATGGCGCGCACCAGCGTTAACGTGGCGGGCGACATTATGGTCACCACCCTGGTAGGTAAAAGCGAAGGCGAATTGAACCTCGACGTTTATAACGCCGATAATAAAGCCTGACCGCCCGCCCCACGCCAGAATACTCTGCGACGAGACCGTTGCAGAGTATCGCGACAGCTAACCAGGAGAGCATCATGCCCCACCGCCTTGAACAGGTATTAACTGCGCTGGACCAGCTTCACAGCGAAGACCCCAAAACGACCAACGTGGCCGATGAGCCGCTCCCCGCCGAGCTGCTTTACGCACAGCGCATGAGCAAATGGCTTGCTCACCTTAACCAGACACCCAGCGAGTGCTTACAGATTGCTGTCCGCGCCCAGCACTTGCAGCGCTGGCAGGTAGCGCGCGAAGCGTACCCTGAAGGTCGAGTAGGCTACTTAACCTGGCGACGCGACCAGGGTATCCGCGCGGGCGACACGGCCGCTCAATTAATGCGTGAAGCAGGCTATAGCGCAGAGGACGCCGAGCGAGTTATCACACTCATCACCAAAAAGGGCCTCGGACGTGATGCCGATGTACAGACACTTGAAGACTGCGCCTGTCTGGTATTTTTGGAAAACTATTTTGCCGATTTCTCGCGCAAGGTCGAACATGACCATATGGTGCGAATTATTCAAAAAACCTGGCGCAAGATGTCACCCCAAGCGCATGAATTAGCCCTGACACTGCCCATGTCACCTGCTTCTGCCGCCCTGGTAAAAGAAGCTTTGAGCTAGCATGTTTAGCGCAGGGTGCAGCCAGGCAGGCAGTGAGGTAAAGTAGCGCTCTCTTTTTTTGATGCCCCGGCACTGACGGCTTGAACGATTATGATTGCATCGCTGGACTCTCGGACCGCCCCGTTTGAACGCTTGGCCTCCCACTACCTGCGCTTTCTGGAAGCCCTTAAAACACGCGGCTTCGATGGTGAGATTGCCCCTGACTATGCCCACCGCACGGTGCTGGCAACCGACAACTCGATCTATCAGCGTCTGCCCCAGGCGGCGGTGTTTCCCCGCCATGCAGAAGACCTGGAATGCCTGGCCAAACTGGCCTCTGAAGTGCCTTACCGCGAGGTGGTGTTAACGCCAAGAGGCGGCGGCACCGGTACCAACGGTCAGTCGCTTACCGATGGCATCGTGGTGGATATCTCCAGGCACATGAATCAGGTGCTGGACATTGATGTCGAGAACCGTCGGGTACGCGTTCAAGCGGGAGTCGTGAAGGATCAGTTGAATGCCGCCTTAAAGCCCTACGGGCTGTTTTTTGCCCCAGAGCTTTCGACTTCCAATCGAGCGACCATCGGCGGCATGATCTCGACCGATGCCAGCGGTCAGGGTAGCTGTGCTTACGGAAAAACCCGTGACCACGTGCTGGAACTCGACACGGTACTGCTGGGTGGCCAGCATCTGCATAGCCGGGCACTCAGTGCCGATGAGGAACAGCAGGCCTGCCAGCAGGACGGTATTATTGGACAGGTGCACCGCACAGCGGCCAGCATTATTGATCAGCAGCGCGAACTGATTGAGGCGACCTTTCCGCCGCTTAACCGCTGCCTGACCGGTTACGACCTGGCCCACCTGCGCAACGACCAGCATGCACTTGATCTCAACAGCCTGCTGTGTGGCTCGGAAGGCTCGCTGGGGTTTCTGAACGAAGCCGTGTTGAACGTACTGCCCATCCCCCTGCACGCCACCCTGGTCAACGTACGCTATACAAGCTTTATGGATGCGCTGCGCGATGCCAAAACGCTGATGGCCAGCGCCAGGCCTGTGTCGATCGAAACCATCGACGATACGGTGCTCACGCTCGCCATGGCCGATTTTGTGTGGGACAGCGTGGCCGAGTTCTTCCCCGAGAGCGACATACCGATTCGGGGTATCAACCTGGTCGAGTTTAGCGACGACGACCCTGCGGCGCTGGCCGAGCAGGTAGAGGCCTTTACGCGTCACTTGAACCAGGATGCCACGGTCACGCGATTAGGCTATACCCTGGCCGAAGGCCGTGAGCAGATCAGCGCGGTTTACGGCATGCGCAAACGCTCGGTGGGCCTTTTGGGCAATGTGCAGGGTGAGAAGCGCCCTCTGCCGTTTGTTGAAGATACCGCGGTACCACCAGAACATCTGGCCGATTTTATTAGCGAGTTCCGCGCCGCGCTGGACGCGCGTGGGCTCGCTTACGGCATGTTTGGGCATGTCGATGCGGGCGTACTGCATGTGCGCCCCGCGCTGGACATGAAAGACCCGGCCCAGGAAGTGCTGATTCGGGACATCTCCGATGAAGTCGCCGCCCTGACCCAAAAATACGGCGGATTGTTGTGGGGTGAGCACGGCAAAGGGGTACGCTCCGAGTATGCACCCAAATTTTTTGGCGAGCTTTACCCCAGCCTGCAGCGGGTCAAGGCCGCGTTTGACCCGTTTAACCAGCTTAATCCTGGCAAGATCGCTTCACCGGCAGAGAACGGCGCGCTGATTGCCAAAGACAGCGACCCGGACCTGCTAAGCATCGACGCAGTGCCGATGCGCGGCCAGCTGGACCGCACCATTGATGAGCGCGCCTGGCAGGCCTATGACGCAGCGGTGTACTGCAACGGTAACGGCGCCTGCTACAACTACGATGTGGACGACCCCATGTGCCCCTCGTGGAAGGCGACCCGCAACCGTATTCACTCGCCCAAGGGGCGCGCCAGCCTGATGCGTGAATGGCTACGTCTGCAATCCCAGGCGGGCATTGACGTGGTCGAGGAGTCGCGCAAGAAAAAGGCGGAAGGCCGATGGGGCTTTGTTAAACACTTTCCAAAACGCCTGGCGAATACGTTCAGCCGCCGGCAGCATCATGACTACTCTCATCAGGTCTACGACGCCATGGCCGGCTGCTTGGCATGTAAATCCTGTGCGGGGCAATGCCCCATTAAGGTCAACGTGCCGCAGTTCCGTTCGCAGTTCTTGGAGGTGTATCACGGGCGCTATTTACGCCCCCTGCGCGACTACGTAATAGGCAGCACAGAGTTCATGCTGCCCACGCTTGCCAGGGCAGCGCCACTGTATAACGCCGTGATGGGCCAGCGCTGGGTGGAAACGCTGATGCGCCGTAGCGTGGGGATGAGCGACTCGCCGCAGCTCTCTCGCGCCAGTGTTAAAAAGCAGCTGCGTGCCTGGGGTGTAGCGGAAGCCACGCCCACCTCGCTTGCTCTGCTCACCGACCAGCAGCGCGCCAATAGCGTGATTGTGGTTCAGGATGCGTTCACCACGCACTTTGAAGCCAAACTGGTCATGGACGTGGTCGAACTGCTCTCACGGCTCAACTTGCGCGTGTTTGTGATGCCCTATAGCGCCAACGGCAAACCGCTACACGTCCAGGGCTTTTTGGGTGCGTTTGAGCGTACGGCCGAAAAGCAGGCGAAACGCCTGCGGGCGTTGCGCGAGTTTGAGGTGCCCATGGTGGGGATCGACCCGGCGATGACCCTGACCTACCGTCAGGAGTACGTGAAAGCGCTGGGACCCGACGCCGTGCCCGAGGTATTGATGCTGCAGGAGTGGCTGGCTATCCGACTGCCCACCCTGGCACCCCGACAGCTATCCCCCAATGCCCCTGGCTTTAAGCTGCTTTCGCACTGCACCGAAAAAACCAACGCCCCCGGAAGCCCGAAGGCGTGGCAGCAAGTATTTGCTGCATTTGGCCTGCCGTTGGAGCTGATCAATACCGGCTGCTGTGGAATGTCCGGCACCTACGGCCATGAAACGCGCAACGCCGAAACGTCCAAAACCATCTACGCCCAATCCTGGCAACCCCAGGTCGAGGCAGAGGAAAACACCGACAGGCTGCTGGCCACGGGGTATTCGTGCCGCAGCCAGGTGAAGCGTTTTTCAGAACAAACGCTTCACCACCCGCTGCAAGCCCTGCTTTATGCCTTACGCAGCGCGGGCGAACACCCCAGGGATTAACAAGGCTTAGAAGAACAGCTTTTTAAGCGCCAGGCCAGGGTCGGCTTGGCGCATAAAAGCCTCCCCAACCAAAAAACCATTAACGTGGTGATCCCGCATTAACTGAACATCCGCCTGAGTATGGATACCCGACTCAGTAATAACGGTTACGTTTTCAGGAATATGCGCCAGTAAATCCAGCGTCGTGTTGAGGCTGGTATCGAACGTGTGCAGGTTACGGTTGTTAATGCCTACCAACGCCAAATCAAGCTTAAGCGCACGCGTTAGCTCATCGGCATCATGGACTTCTACCAACACATCCATTCCCAGTTGATTGGCCTGCTGATGCAAGTCAAGCAGCCTGGCATCATCCAGTGCGGCGACAATCAGCAAAATACAGTCGGCTCCAATGGCGCGTGCTTCAGAGACCTGGTAACCGTGGGTAATAAAGTCTTTGCGAATAACCGGCAGCTCGCAGACGTCCCGCGAGACGATCAAATAGTCTTCATGCCCCTGGAAAAAGTCCGCATCGGTTAGTACGGACAAGCAGGCCGCACCGCCTTGAGCGTAGCTTTTGGCGATATCCGCCGGATGAAACTCTTCTCGAATGACGCCTTTGGAGGGCGACGCCTTTTTAACTTCGGCAATAATCGCCGGGTCACCGACCGCAATACGCTGATTAAGCGCGTTGATGAACCCGCGCGGATCACTCTGCTGCTTGGCAAGCGCGAGCAAATCCGTCTCGGATACCGCCTGCTGGCGCTCGGCGACTTCCTGATCCTTGCGGGCAAGAATTCGCGTCAAAATAGTGGGTGTTGCCTGTTGGTTCATAGCGGTCACTTACTCTTTGAAAACGCTGGTGAAGTGTGAAAGCTCTCTGAGCTTCTCAAGCGGCAGTTTAGACCCCTGAGCATCCTGAGCGATCAGAACGCCCTCTTTCAGGCTGTCAGCCACACCCGCACAGTAAAGGGCGGCACCTGCGTTCAAGGCCACCATGTCGGATGCGGGGCCTTCACCGCTCAATGCCGCCTTTACCAACCGCAGGCTATCTTCTGCGTTAGCGGCCTTCAGCGTTGCCAGGCTCTGGCGCTCAATGCCAAACGCTTCAGGGGAAACCGTGTACTGAGTAATCTCGCCCTCTTTAAGCTCCGCCACTTGCGTAGAAGCTGCCAGCGATATTTCGTCCAAACCATCTTCTGAATGAACCACCATGACATGGCGGCTGCCCAGCTTTTTAAGCACTTCAGCCATCAGCGGCACCAGTTCTGGCGAGTACACACCGACCACCTGATTGGGCGCCCCTGCAGGGTTAGTCAGCGGGCCCAGAATATTGAAGAGCGTGCGCACGCCCATCTCACGGCGCGGGCCAATGGCATAACGCATCGCCGGGTGGTGATTCGGCGCAAACATAAAGCCAACCCCCACCTGCTCAATACAACGGGCGACCTGCTGAGGCTTAAGATCAAGGTAAATACCGGCAATATCAAAAAGATCGGCGCTGCCGGAAGACGACGATACGCTGCGATTACCGTGCTTTGCGACATGCGCACCCGCCGCCGCAGCCACAAAGCTGGACGCGGTGGATACGTTAAATAGATTAGCGCCATCGCCGCCGGTACCCACGATATCCACGACGTTCTCAGCGTTTAGCTCAACACGACGCATTAAATCGCGCATGACCTGGGCGGCAGCGCTAATTTCCACCGCGCTCTCCCCTTTCATGGCAAGCCCGACCAATAAGCCGCCTACTTGAGCATCGGACGCTTCACCCGTCATTATCTGGCGCATCAGGGCATGCATAACGTCAAAAGGGAGGTCTTCACGGTGTATCACCGCATTAATTGCATCTCGCATTTGCATGAACAGAGGAGCCTCTAAAGCGTGTGAACCAGGCAATCAGCCACGTTTTAAAAAATTTGCCAATAGCTCATGGCCTTGGCGAGTCAGTATTGATTCAGGGTGAAATTGCACCCCTTCTACATCCAGTGTGCTATGGCGCAGTCCCATGATCAAACCAGGCGTCACATCATTGTCTGTTGTCCAGGCCGTTATTTCCAGGCAGTTGGGGAGCGTTTCCCTTTCCACCACTAACGAGTGATAACGGGTTACTTCGAGGGGGTTATCCAACCCGTCAAAAACGCCCTGATGGGTATGTAAAACAGCCGATGTTTTACCATGCATCACCTGGGGTGCACGGACCACCCGAGCACCGTATACCTGACCAATCGCCTGATGCCCCAAACAAACACCCAATATAGGCAGTTTACCGGCAAAGTGACGAATAGCGGCCATTGAAATCCCCGATTCGTTGGGCGTGCATGGCCCCGGGGAAATAACCAGATGCGTAGGCGCCAGGGCTTCAATCTGTTCAAGGGTAATGGCATCGTTTCGATGCGTTACCACCTCTGCACCCAATTCATTCAAGTATTGGACAATGTTAAAAGTGAAGCTGTCGTAATTGTCCAACATCAAGACTTTTTTCGGCATAGCCTATTGATTACCTTAATTATTGCATGGCAATCAGCGTATCGTTACCCAGACTATTAGCCAGGTATGCCATTGCTAGCGATTTTACGTAAGTGTGCTGGATTGTATCGCCAGACGAGGTTAATCGCCACGACAGTTGCGCGCAGTTACGTTTTCGTCGCACTGGGCTATGCTGGAAAATATGCAGGAAAGCATGCTGAAAAGTACGCTGAACAATATGCTCAACAGCATGTTCAACAAAAGTGCGATCAAAAGGAGTGCGCCATGGATAAGGCCATCATTGACGTTATTCGAGAAAATGAACAGCTACCCGACCACATGACCGATAGCGAGATCGCCAAGGAGTACAAAGGCACCTATACCGCAGCGAGAGCCGCTATCAGCCTGGACCATACACCGCTTGATCAGCAGCTCGCTGACGCCACGGCCAGGGTTCTCCCCTTTATGAAAAAAAAGAAGTAATACCAGGCACGGTATAACCTTATACAACAAGCCCCTAACAGCAAGCCTTTGGGCTTTCTGTTAGGGTACGAAACGATATTTCCTCAACCGTTAACCAAGTGAATTTTCATTGAGGCGCTTTGCCTCGCTCTCGGCTTCCTGGCGAGTAGCGTAGGAGACAACGGAGGTGTTATCGGCCTGAGAGTCATCGGGGCGTATATCAATGACATGAAATTCACCGTTGCGCTCCTGTACCTCATAAAACGTGCTCATTGCCTTTCTCCTTGGGTAAAACAGTCTCTAGGGTAGACCACATTCAGCCAACCTTCCCAATTGCTACTGTTAGCAACTTTCGCCGTTAAGGCTATATTTTGCTATTACAGCGCGAAAACGGTTGTAATGGTCAAGTAACACTGGCCAGCACTCTATTTTTAACGTTAGTTATCTAAAGACAGCCGCACCGCTAGCGACATTGCGTTTGCACAATGCATACGCCAAAAAGAACAACAACTTATATCCATTTTTTTTAGCCGGGAGGAACTAGCCACAGAGCGTAGCAGTCTTTATTATCTTGAGCCTTCAAACGAGTGGGAGCGTGAAATGCAAAAGCAAGTGAGCTGGGTAAGCACGCTCTTGCTAGGAATTTTGGTAAGTGTGTCACCGCTAGCAGGCGCTTCGACACTCAACGTTATCGCTTCTTTTTCCATACTTGAAGACCTGGTCAAGCGCATTGCCGGCGAAGATATTGACGTAAACGTTATCGTTCCCCCCGGTGAGGATGTCCATACGTGGGAACTGACGCCGCCCAATGTGCTGTCCATCGAAGAAGCCGACATCATGTTTTATAACGGCTTTGGGCTAGAGCCTTGGCTACGCCATGTAGAGGCCATCGCAAATGATTCGCTTACCCTAAAGGCCGTGGCTGAAAATGCTGACTTTGCGCCGCTCCCTATTATTACAGGGCAGTACCAAGGCACAAATGACCCGCATATGTGGATGGACCCGAAAGGTGCGGCCGCCTACATCAAGGTGATTGCTGAAACGCTGGCCGAGCACTACCCCGAAAAAGCGGAGGCGTTTTATGCCCGTGCGGAGGACACCTATCGCGCGCTGGATACGTTAGACCAGGCCATCAACGAGCGCCTGGAAGGTATCCCCAAAACGAACCGCTCCCTGGTAACCAGCGAGGCCGGATTTAGGTACTTTGCGCACGCCTATGGTTTTGAGTACGACGCTATTTGGGGGCTGAATAACGAAACACAGGGTAGCGCCCGGGCAATGGCCGAGATGAACGAACGCCTGGCCAAAACACGCCCCCCGGCACTATTTTATGAAAGCACTGTTTCCTGTATCCACATGGATGCGTTGTCACGCGCCACCGGCATCTCATTGGCTGGCCCACTCCATGTTGACTCATTTAGCTCACAAGACGATCAAGCCGATGACTACCCCACCATGCTGCACTATAACGCCGAGCTTATTCATGGTGCATTAGGTGGCGCTCGCCCGGAATAGTCTTTTTTCAGTCAGTCAATCTTAAGTGACAAGCGCCAGCAGCGACGCCATCACACAATCAGGCTGGCTGAGTTCAATAGGATCGCCATGGTTATAGCCATAAGGCAGTGCGAGGGTGGCAAACCCGGCAGCCTTGCCCGCGGCAATATCGTGACGAGAATCGCCGACCATTAGACACTCACTTGGCGAAAACTGGCACGCCTGCGCGGCATGTAAAAGGGGTAAGGGGGAAGGCTTCTTCTCCGCCAAGGTGTCTCCTCCTACCCATAGCGTAAACCAATGACGAATCCCGAAGTGATCAAGAATGGGCACAATAAACCGCTCTGGCTTATTGGTGATAAGCACCAGCGTAAAGCCCGCGCCATGCAGCCCTTCAAGTGCTGTTTTTACACCGGGATAGAGCGTCGTTAACGCATTCGGTGCCGCACCGTAATACGCCATAAAAGCATCAAAGGCGCGCGCTTGAAGCGCTTCCTCAGGAGACCGGCCCAACGCCCAGGTAAGTGCACGCTCCACCAGGATCGGCGCACCATTGCCCACCCAGTCGCGCACCTGAACACCATCAGGTGTGGGCAAATTAAGCTCACCTAACGTTTTCTGCACCGCAACGGCCAAGTCAGGTACGGAATCAACCAGCGTGCCGTCTAAATCGAACGCGACTAATCGTTTTCCCGCGAGTATTGAGTGCACTGCCCTGCTCCCTTAACGCTGACTTATGTAGGCATTGGCAATGACACGCCTACCATTTTCAATGTCTTAACCAGCCAAATTGCTCAGCATCTTACTGCGTCCATGGCGCTAGCGCATTAGTCAGAAGAGAGAGAAGCTTCTATGCTAAAGCCAGATTAGCCAAGGAGAAACCAATGGCCATACCCAGGATTGTTATTGTCGGTGGCGGCGCAGGCGGTTTAGCGCTTGCGACTCGGTTAGGACATACGTTAGGAAAACGCAAGCGCGCTGAAATTGTATTGCTTGACCGCAATGCAACCCATGTATGGAAACCGCTGCTTCATGAGTTAGCGACGGGGGTTTTAAACTCCAGCATGGATGAGGTGGATTATCGCGGGCATTCATCTGCGCATTTCTACCGCTACCAACGCGGCTCACTGCATGGCCTGGATCGCGAACAGAAAGTACTACACTTATCGCCTATTTATGATGAAGACGGCAATGAAGTGCTCCCCGAGCGCACGCTAAAATACGACTTCCTGGTGCTTGCCTTGGGCAGCGTTTCCAACGACTTTGGTACTCAAGGGGTGGCCGAGCACTGCCACTTCATCGACTCTCCCCAGCAGGCCAAGCTGTTTCAACGGGAGATGATCAATACGTTTTTGCGCTATACCGATCCCTCATTACGTCAGCATACCGTGCTGACCATCGGCATTGTGGGTGGAGGCGCCACAGGGGTTGAGCTTGCTGCCGAGCTTTTCGACGCTTCGCGCTTACTTAACGCTTACGGGGTAACCGCACTGGACCATCAGCAAATTAGCGTGCATATCCTTGAAGCGGCCCCTCGACTTCTGCCTGGCCTTTCCGAACGCATTAGCCAGACCGTGCAACAAGAACTGGAAAAAATGGGCGTAACGGTGCATATCGGCACGGCGATTAAAGAAGCCCACGCCAACCAACTCATTACAGCCGACGGCGACACCATTGAAACCGACTTAAACGTATGGGCGGCAGGCATTAAAGCCCCCGAGTTTTTAACCAAACTGGGGCTTTCAACCAACAAGAAAAATCAGATTAACGTTGAAAAAACACTGCAGAGTGTTGATGACCCCAGCATTTTTGCCTTGGGTGATTGCGCCAGCTGCCCGCAGGGTGAAGATGGCACCGTACCTCCACGCGCTCAAGCGGCTCATCAGCAGGCGAAACTGCTAGCCAAAAATATCAACCATTTGCTGGAAGGCAAAGCACTTAACGAATTTCACTACCGCGACCACGGCTCGCTTGTTTCGCTGGCACGCTACGACGCGGTGGGTAATCTGATGCGCAGCTCAGCGTCGCGCGGCCTCTTTTTAGAAGGCTGGTTTGCTCGCCAGTGCTACGCATCGCTTTATCGCATGCATCAAGTGTCGATCCATGGCGTCCCGAAAACCGGGCTTACGTTGCTAGTCGATAAGATTAACCGCTACCTCAGGCCTCGCATGAAGCTACATTAAGCGTCTTAAACCTTGGCCAGCGCCGCACGCATTTTCTTGATAACCGAGTCATAGCCGTGTGGGTCGCTGGCCTGATGCGCGTTAAAAATAGCGGAGCCCGCCACAAAGGTATCCGCCCCTGCCGCTGCGATCTCGGCAATATTGTCGGCTTTTACGCCGCCATCAATTTCCAAACGAATCGCTTTACCGGATGCATCAATACGAGCACGCGCCTCGCGCAATTTATCCAGTGTGCCAGGAATAAACGACTGGCCACCAAACCCTGGGTTAACGCTCATTAGAAGCACCATATCGACCTTATCCATCACATAATCAAGATAAGAGAGCGGCGTTGCCGGATTAAATACCAGCCCTGCTTTGCAACCACCATCACGAATCAACTGAAGCGAGCGGTCGACATGCTCAGACGCTTCTGGGTGAAACGTAATATAGCTGGCCCCTGCCTCAATAAAATCGCTAATCATGCGATCAACCGGCTTCACCATCAAATGGACATCAATAGGCGCCGTTACACCATGATGTCGCAATGCTTTACATACCATGGGACCAATCGTCAGGTTCGGCACGTAATGGTTGTCCATTACATCAAAGTGGACAATATCAGCGCCCGCGGCCAGCACGTTATCCACCTCCTCCCCCAGGCGTGCAAAATCAGCGGAGAGAATAGAAGGGGCAATTAAAAAATCATGCGCAGCGGTCATGGGCACTCCTGACTAGCCATTGAAATGAGGGATTACCAGGTGGCGCAGCGACAACCTGGTGAAGCCCCTGGAAAACGGGCATTTTAACAGAGCAATTGAACAAACGGCGCGGTTTTGGCTACCCATTGCAGTTAATCATTTCCAACCATGTGTCTGCCCCTTTATCAATCAAGCACACCGTTATTTCTAAAAAGAATAACAATCGCAATTGTAATTCCACAATGTCAGGTTTAATCTTATGCCAATTACGATCCATATCGTTTACCGCTTAAAGAAGGAGCTTGCCATGTCTCTACCACTCTTTTTCCGTCGCAGCCTGCTTGCCATTACACTAGGCGCTAGCATCGCTAGCCCTGCCATGGCACAAGAGCGCGAAATGCTTAACTCCTCCTACGATATTGGGCGCGAGCTATTTAGCGCGATCAACCCTGAGTTTATCGCTTGGTGGCAAGAACAGAATGACGAACAAATCAGCGTTAACCAGTCCCACGGCGGCTCTTCTGCTCAGGCGCGTGCCATCCTGCAGGGTCTGCGAGCAGACGTCGTCACATTTAACCAGGTAACCGACGTTCAGGTACTGGCGGATGCTGGCTTGGCGAATGAGGATTGGCAGAGCGCGTTGGATAACAATGCATCGCCTTACTACTCCACGACGGCCTTTCTGGTTCGCAAGGACAATCCCAAAGGCATTGAAAACTGGGATGACCTGGTAAAAGAAGATGTTCAAGTCGTCTTCCCTAACCCCAAAACGTCCGGTAATGCGCGCTACACCTATTTAGCGGCATGGGGATTCGCCGACAAGGAATTTGACGGTGATGAAGAGCAGATCCAAGACTTTATGCGCACGTTCTTGGGCAATGTGGCCGTTTTTGACACTGGTGGCCGCGGCGCGACCACCAGCTTTATAGAGCGCGGTATCGGTGATGTGCTGATCAGTTTTGAATCCGAAGTGAATAATATTCGCCAAGAGTATGGCAGCGACGACTACGAAGTGGTCGTTCCTCCCATGAGTGTTTTAGCCGAATTCCCCGTCGCGGTCGTTACTGAAAATGCTGAGCGCAACGGCAATACCGATTTAGCGCAGGGATACCTTGAGTATCTCTACACTGAAGATGCCCAGCGACAGCTGGCGAACTTTAACTATCGCGTACATAACGAAACCGTGGTTGAAGAGTTTTCCGACCACTTCCCGGAAACTGAGCTGTTCAGCGTAGAAGACGTATTTGGTAGCTGGGACGAAGTAATGGAAACACACTTCGAGGGTGGCGCGCTGCTCGATCAACTACAGCGCCGTTAACAGGACGTCAGTCGTTATCAAAACATTATGAATCAACGCGCTTTACGACTAACCGGCAGCACGCGAGTGCTGCCGGGTTTTGGCCTTTCAATGGGTATCAGCGTGCTGTTTATCTCGCTGGTGCTGGTACTACCTATCACTGGGCTTTTCGGGCAGCTTGCCGAACTAAGCCTTGCCCAATACTGGTCAATTATTACCGAAGGCCGAGTGGTCGCAAGCTATATGGTCACTATGGGCGCAGCGGCGGTGGCGGCATTAATTAATGCGGTCTTCGGTCTGCTACTCGCATGGGTATTGGTGCGCTACGAGTTTCCCGGCAAGCGACTGCTGGATGCTTTAATGGACCTGCCGTTTGCTCTCCCCACAGCGGTGGCGGGCATTACGCTGGCCACTCTCTATGCCAGCAGTGGCTGGATGGGGCGCCTGCTTGAGCCTTTGGGCCTTCAAGTGGCCTACACCTGGGTCGGTATCGCGCTGGCCATGGCATTTACCAGTATCCCGTTTGTGGTACGCACCGTGCAGCCCGTACTGGAAGACTTACCCGCTGAGGTTGACGAAGCCGCCATGTCACTGGGCGCAACCGACTGGGTGGCCTTTCGCCGGGTGATCATGCCGCACTTATGGCCCGCTCTGGTGACAGGAACAGGCCTTGCGTTTGTGCGCTCGCTTGGCGAATTTGGCGCGATTATCTTTATCGCAGGCAATATGCCCTACGAAACGGAAATTACCGCGTTAATGATTTTCGTCAAGCTGCAGGAGTATGACTACGCAGGCGCCTCCGCAGTGGCCTCCGTAGTGCTGTTTGTTTCGCTCGCGCTGCTGCTTGCCATCAACATTTGGCAAGGCCGTTTTGTCCGCCGCCTGCATGGAGGTAAGGGATAATGCGTAGAATTGGTGATGCACCGGGCGTCAAGCGCCTGCTAATTGGCGCGGCGTTAATCCTTTCGGCGCTGTTTTTATTGCTGCCGCTTGTCGCCATTTTCGCTCAGGCCTTTTCTCAGGGCGTTGCGACTTTCTGGGTCAATGTAAGCAATTACTTTACCCTGCATGCGATTGGTCTAACGCTGGTCATCGCCCTGCTCACCATTCCTATTTGCCTGGTGTTTGGCGTGGCCCTGGCGTGGCTTGTTACGCGGTTTAGCTTTCCAGGTCGACGCATTCTGCAAACCTTGATTGATATCCCCTTTGCCGTTTCCCCTGTTGTTGCCGGGCTTATTTACCTGCTGCTTTACGGCCGCAATGGGTGGATCGGCAGTTGGCTGGATGGCCATGATATTCAGCTGATGTTTGCCTGGCCTGGAATTTTGATGGTGACCGTGTTTGTTACCTGCCCCTTCGTTGCCCGCGAGCTGATTCCGCTGATGCAGGCGCAGGGCTCGCGTGAGGAAGAGGCAGCCGCCACGCTAGGAGCCAAAGGGTGGGTAACCTTTTGGCGGGTCACACTGCCGAATATCCGCTGGGCACTGCTTTACGGGATTATTTTAACCAACGCCCGCGCCGTCGGTGAATTTGGCGCAGTATCGGTAGTCTCAGGCGCGATACGTGGTCAAACCAATACACTTCCTCTTCACCTTGAACAGCTTTACCAGGACTACAATGCGGTTGGTGCATTTGCATGCGCGGCACTGTTAGCACTGATTGCCCTGCTTACCCTGGCGGCCAAGGCTAGCCTGGAATGGCGCGCATCGCGCCGGGAGGCGCTCTTATGAGCATTCGCTTAGAAAATATTGCAAAACACTTTGGCAACACGCAGGCCCTTGAACCTGTCAATCTGGATATCCATGAGGGCGAATTAGTCGGCCTTCTGGGGCCCTCGGGGTCGGGCAAGACCACGCTTTTGCGGATTATTGCTGGCCTTGAAAGTGCTGACCACGCTACCCAGTCGGCCAGAATCATGTTCGGCGAACGCGATGTCACAAATGTACATGTGCGCGACCGGCGTATCGGCTTCGTATTTCAGCACTATGCGCTGTTTCGTCATATGAGCGTTTACGATAACGTCGCGTTTGGCTTGACGGTGATGGCCAAAAAAGAGCGCCCTTCCAGCGGTGAAATTCGCGCACGCGTGTTTCGCCTGCTTGAAATGGTTCAGCTTGAACACCTGGCCAAGCGTTACCCCGCCCAGCTTTCAGGCGGCCAACAGCAGCGTGTTTCTCTCGCCCGTGCGTTAGCGGTAAAACCCGACGTACTGCTACTTGATGAACCGTTTGGCGCGCTGGATGCCAAGGTACGCCAGGACTTACGCCGCTGGCTTCGTCGCCTACACAGCGAGCTGAACTTTACCAGCGTTTTTGTTACCCATGACCAGGAAGAAGCACTGGAGCTTTCCGACCGAGTCGTGGTAATGAGCAATGGGCGCATTGAGCAAATTGATGCTCCGGACACACTCTATCATTCGCCAAAAAATCGCTTTGTCTTCGAGTTTTTGGGTGACGTCAACCACTTGGAAGGCAGCGTTCGTAACGGCATTTTGACCTGCGGCGATGCCTATTTGCACGTTGACCTACCCGAAGGTAGCGAAGAACTGCTTTTGCGCCCTCACGAGGTACGCCTGGCAGAACAGCCAAGCGACACCTGCCATCTACCGGTAGTGATAACGGCGATCTCCCCCGTAGGTGCCGAAGTGCGTGTTGAGCTGGAAGCTGACTGGCTGGAGAAGCCCTGGCTTGCGACCGTGCGTCATGCGGATTTTGAACGTTTAGCGATGAAGCGCGGGCAACGCCTTTATGCCCACCCGCGCCAGTGGCACCGTTTTAAAGACGGGGTAACGGACTCAGCAAAACAGGCACGAGCCGCTTAACTAGCCAACAGCGCCCACCCTTTATCCTGCTGGCGTTTTGCGCATAACAGCGGCATAGTTATTCAAAGAGCTCTATTTGAGACTAGCTCTTTGAAACAAGCGCTTTGAAACAAACTATCTGAAACAGGTTATTAGAACCAGTTCTTGGAACAAACCGTTACTGCGGGGAATAAAATATGCTTCGGCGCCAGTTTTTACGTCTTTCAGGAGTGCTGTTGGCAGGCCTCTGGTTAGCAGGCTGCTCAGGGCCTCAATACCTTCAGCTTAGCCCGGAGCGTAGTACGAACGTGCCGCAAGCCGGGTCAGGCCAACACGTCACGGTCGTCGCCGTTGATGCTCGAGAAAGCGAGGTTATTGGTACAAGGGCTGGCGGCAGCATGTCAACGGCTCAGATTACCGTTAGCAGCCATGAACTGATTCCCCAACTGCAAGCAGAAGCCGAGCGCGCGGTTCACGATATGGGCTTTAACCCCACCACCGAGCAGGCCCAAGGCCGACCTACCCTTACCCTGGAGCTTGTTAGCCTACAGTATGGGCGTGGCGACAGCGGTCAGCCTTTGGTAGACGAGGCGCGTATTGAGGGCGTTTTCCGGGCCATCGCCCAGAATAAAGGCACCACGTATACCGGCACCTACACCTCGCGCCGCACACAAGGCTATGCCGTTAGGCCGGGTGAAGATGCTAATACACGTATGCTGAATGATCTGCTCAGCGACGGCCTTAACCGGGCCTTCAACGACCCAGAGCTTGGTCAGCTACTCGCCCGCTGATATATATTGAGCGCGCCGGTACGCTATTTGTGTGGCCCGCGCCGCTCTAATGACCAGACAGACTCTGTTCGGCCCCGTTCATCGGGGCTTCCTTGCTCAAGCAGCGTGACGCGAAAATTGGGTGTGAACAGTTGAGTCACTTCCTGGTCAGGCACGCTATACGGCGGACCCGCGCCCTCATCCTCATGCGTTATGCTCACCAACAGCCCAGCGGCTCCGGGCGGAACCAGCTGGGCCAAGTGGAATGCATAGCGCTCGCGCGTGGCAGGCGGTAACGCAATCAGTGCTGCACGATCATAAAACGCGCCTACTTCGGCAGCTTGGCGTATGTGCAAATGAAAAAAATCCCCACACCAGAGTTCCACACTACCTTGACGTGATATTTCAAACCCTGCTTGGGTATAGCGCGATACAGGCGTCTGGCGTTGGGCCAGGAATTGCGCTATTGCCTCAGGCGCCAACTCAATGCCTAGCACCGGATGCCCCGCATCAGCCAGCCAACGCATGTCCAGGCTTTTACCACACAAGGGCACCAGCACTTTAGTGCCCTGCTCAACGCCCAATGTGGGCCAGTACTCAAGCAGCGCTGGATGCGGCTGAGACAGATGAAAACCAATCCGACCTTCTTGCCAGCGCTGCCGCCAGGAAGTGCTCATTAGACGCCCTTTTACCCTTGAATCCAGAACCTAAAAAACGGGTCCTGATGCTGAGAACCTGGAACTTAAAACCTGGAGTTTAAAACCTGGAGCTTAAAACCCGGAACCTAGAACCAGCGATCACGCTTTTTACGCCGACGCGGCAAGTGCGGAACGATAAGCCCCACTAACAACCCGGCACCCGCCACACCGCCGCCATACATGAAGTAGCGCATTAACAGGTCTTCTTCCTGGGTATCCAACCGAGCCTGAAGCGCGCGTACCTGCTGGCGCGACTGCTCGGCCTCGTTATCAAGCTCGTTATTGCGCGTTTCAAGGTCAGCAATGCGCTGCTCGCGCAGTTCAAGCGTCTCTGTCATCGAGGAGGTGCGCTGCTCCCAGGTATCGTTAATACCATCAAGCTCTGCGGTGAGCTCATCGACCCGGGCCTGGAGCACCGGCAACTGCTCGCGAGCACTAGGCGTTTCCTGGATTTCGTTCGTCAATACCCACACGGTGTCGCCGCTTTGGCCACGCACCCGGGTGTAATCACCGCTCTCTTCCAGTACCTCTACCTGCTCACCGGCATTTAAAGTGCCAATAATGCGGTATCCATCCGTAGGCCCGCTGCGCACGTAAGTGCTCAACTCATCGCTCACCCACGCTTGACCGTCGGTTTGTGCCATTGCTTGTGCGCTGGCCACACTTAATAAAACACCGGCCGCGATATAAGAGAAACGAAATTTATCTGCTTGCATAACGTCATGTCCTGATTAAAAAAACGCTGCATAGCGGACGAGGCCACCAGCGCTTACAGCGTCGCGCCTGTCTTGAGCGCTTATCCTTCGCTACGTGGTGGTAGGGGGAAGGGACGAGGAAACTCAGCAACGCGGGCATCGCTTTTTACTGCCTTCAAAGGGCCTTCACGCTCCACCTCATCAATACGCACAATCGCATTAAGAGGCAGGTAGCTACGTTTGACACCCTCGAAGGTTCGCTGCAATTTTTCAGTTGCAGGATCAACAACTACCCGTGACGCGTCGTCAAAGACAAACTCCTCGACTTCAATAAAGCCCCAGAGTTCGCTTTGAAATATTTCTCGAACGTATAAATCCCAAATTTCACCCTGTTGGTGAACCACTACTCGATAAATCGGCTTGGCCGCCATTTTGGCCTATCCCTCTTGCCCTATGAACATAAAATTTTCCGGCCTAGCGTACCATAACCCTATCAGCAGAGCCTTAGCTGACCTGACTCAATGCGTTAATAAACGCTAACTGCCCACTCTACGATCTACTCATTAGCCGATATAGCGGGCGTCGTGTAGGGTGAAGAGAGCGAACGGGAATACTCTCGCCCTACAGGAGTAACGGTCATGCAAAAGAAGAGGCCCACGATAAAGCAGGCCGCCTGGGGCACCCGTTATCCGCACCGCCTTTGGCACTCACTGGGGGCTGATTTATTTTAAAGGCGATGATGCTCATACCCTGCGTGACCTTCTAAAATGACAGGAAGACCTCGACTTCTATGTATAATCCCCCTGACCACCGGGACAAGGGGTCATTGTGACGCCTCATAATGGCGCTATTGTGAGTACCGCAGGTAACGAATGACGAGCTTGATAGCGTCAAACAGTCTTTATATCGCAGTTGGGGAGCCTCTCGCTTGCCCGGTACCGAGTTACAGGCCCTTGAAGGGTCTCACTCGCCACTTAACCCGTTATAGCCACGCGTTTAATTAACCATGTCATCAATGTTAAGACTCGATCAACTACTGGTCAGCCAAGGGTTAGCCAGTTCGCGTACACGTGCCCAGCGGCTTATTCGCCATGGGCGTGTGCGTTTAGAGGCGCCTTCGCGCGTGCTTACCAAACCCTCTGAAAAGTGGCCTGAGGATACACCGCTATTGGTCGACGACGACCCTGAGGAGCGTTATGTCTCTCGCGCCGGTTTAAAACTTGAAAGCGTATTAACGGTTTTAAATAAGCGCTTGGATGACCATGTCATTTTGGATGTAGGACAGTCCACGGGGGGCTTTACCGATTGCGCGTTGCACTTTGGCGCACGCCACGTGATTGGCGTAGAAGTTGGCCATAGCCAGCTCGCGGAATCGCTACGTACCCACCCGCGTGTTACGTGCCTCGAAGGCCTTAACGCCAGGCACATGAGTTCATCCGTAGCACTGCAAGAAGCGATTACCGCGACTCCTATTGATACCGCAGTGATGGACGTCTCCTTTATTTCTCAGACGCTGATTTTGCCGGAGATCGCCGCACTGCTGCCAACAGGAGGAGAGCTAATTTCGCTGGTTAAACCTCAGTTTGAACTCACCCCTGGAGCGCTGGATAAGCGGGGCATCGTTCGACGCGCGGCCGACTACCACACAGTGGAAGAAAAGATTTGCAAGGCCTGTGACGCTTGTGGGTTAGCGGTGCAGCACTGGCAAGAGAGCCCGATTACCGGAGGAGACGGTAATCGGGAGTTTCTTCTTCATGCCCTTAAGCCTGCCCCCCTGACATACGCCTAACTATGCGTAGACGGCGGTAACTTATTAATTGACTGCACTTTGACCGACTCCCCCCGGTCTCGGTGCAGCCATACATCCATCTGCTCAAACGCCACACGAACACCTGCTTTTTGAAACAGCTCATTTACCCGACAATTGATTTCATCCGTCGCAGGCAAGCGCTCCTTGATGTCATCAACAAAAATGCGCAACTCAAAATTGAAGCTATGGTTGCCATAGCTCAAACAGAACACCTGAGGCTCCGGGTCAATCAACACCCGCTCGTTTTCATCTGCCGCCTGGCGTAAAAGCTGATGCACTTTGGCCAGGTCCGAGTTATGCGCAACGCCATACGTCAGCACGACCCTGGTCACGTTATCTGAAAGAGACCAGTTAATAAGCTGATCCGTCACAAAGGTTTTATTGGGAATAATAATTTCTTTGCGATCGAAGTCAGTAACGGTTGTCGCTCGTATCCTTATGCGGTTCACGGTCCCGTGCAAGTTGCCCAGCGTAATCGTATCCCCAATGCGGATAGGCCGTTCGAACAGGATAATCAAACCTGAAATGAAGTTGGCAAAGATTTCCTGTAACCCAAAGCCCAGCCCCACACTGAGCGCCGCCACCAGCCACTGTAACTTGTCCCAGGAAACGCCCAGAGTGGCCAACGCAATCAGCATGCCCGTACCCACAATCGCATACGAGAGCAACGAACTGATGGCATAGGCACTGCCCTGTTTTAGCGCCAAGCGAGACAAGACCATTACCTCTAAAAGGCCAGGCAGGTTACGCGCCATAATAAAGGTGACCGCGACCACCAGCAGCGCGGTAATAACATCCGTGACAGACAGTTCACTGCCAATCAAATCTTCATCGCCAGAATCCCACAGGGAAACGTGATCCAGATATCCCACCACGGATAAAAGATCCGACCAGACAAGATATAAAAGTAAGCTGAAGCCGATTAATAAAATCAGCTTGGAGAGGCGTAGCGACTGAGTATTGATTTTCTCCATATCCAGCGGCGGCTCTTCCACCACCTCCACCCCCCCTTCAGCTTCCTCCTGCGCTTGAGCACGTCGGGCAAGCGCTCGTCGGTAAGCCAAGCGTCTGGCGGCCACAGCCAAACTACGCACTACCGTCGCCTCAACAACCACCCACAGCCCCAATAAATAAAGCGTGATCGCAAACCGCCCCGCCAAACGCAGTGCGGTGTATTCATACCCCCACACGATCAAGCCCACCAATACGAGCGGGATGGCAGCCATGGCGAGTCCCAACACCAAACGGAATAAGCGAAGCCCAAAAAAAGGAACATGTGCCAAAATCAGCTTCGTTAGCCACCAGCTCATGGCTAACAGCCCCGCGACCATCAGGCCCAGTGCAATAGGACGCAAGGCTAGAGGTGCTTGCACCTGCCCCGATATTGTCGCAATCGCTATCACCGGCACCAGCGCAAACCCCAGCCAACGTAATAGCTTACGAATCTGGGCGTTATAACGAGCAGGCCAGGTAAAGTGCCGTTCGGCAACGCCATCAGGTGCGAGCAAACGTCGCCCCCACGCGACCACCCCCCAGCTTAACGCGAGCTGCATTAACGCAGGCGCAATACTGTGGGTTAATGCATCGTCTGTTTCGCGAAGCCCTACTCCAACACCGGCTAGCATCAACGGCCCCGGAATAGCCAATAGCGCGTTTAACAGCACTGCTTTTGGTGTGTGTAACTGAGTATCGCTTTTTAAACGACCAATCTGAGAATGGATAGTCGCCAAGCGCTCTTTTATCCGCGCGCGTAACCCGATGAGCAACAGGCCAAGTAGCATCCATGGCAGCCCAAACACTATTTTCCAGGAAAGCGCCTGCCAGTGGTTTGAAAAAATGACTCGCCACTCGCCTTCTCGCCACTCCAGGCGAATGTTGTTGGGCAATTGGCGCAGCCAGTTAATATCCACAGGCTGACTGTTAGCGACCCAAAATAACTGCTCATAAATGGTGGTACGTAGCTCGCGTGTCGTGGTGAGCAGCTGCTTCTGATTAAGCTGTAGCTCAATCGCAGAACTTAAAAGGCTGCTGTAGGATTGCTCCAACTGCTCTACCAGCTCACGACGCTCTCTATAAATCTGGTTCAATGCGTCGATCACACTTGGGGTTGCCTCAAGGCCTGCCTCCTCCACGCGCTGAATGGCTAACCGTCTGCCGTGGCGCAACTGGTCACTCTGACGGGTTAAATCAAACTGTCTCAATCGAAGATCCGCAATTTCATCCTGCAAATGTCGATGCGGAACTGGCGTAGGCAATGATTGGCGCTGCTCATTTAAAATAAGTGATAACAAATGACTCCCACGCATGGCATCGATCTGTTCATTGAGGCTACGCTGCAATTGGAGTACATAGTCCAGATCACGCTGCGCCTCAAAATTTTCACGCAAGATAGTGTTGCTGCGGTCAGTTGCCTGCAGCAGTTCCTGGCTTATGCGTTGATTAACTTGCTGGGCATCAAGTATGACAGGGTTGCCCTCAGCCAAAAGCGAATTATCCACGATGGCTTCGGCCGCCACTTGCTCAGACTCAAGGGTACGCTGAAGATCAATGGCACTCTCAAGTAAACCCAAGCGCTTTTCCTGGTAATCAATTTGCAACGAAAAGAGGTCGCGCCGTTGTTGCGCGAGTTCACGCAATCGACTGTTAACACTTAACTCTCGTTGGTTATAAGCGGCATCTCGTTCCGCCAAGAGACGTGCCAAGCCAAGCTGTATGAGCTGCGCATCCTTTGAGAGTGAGAGCTGGCTATCCGTTAATAGCGCTTCGCGATCGTCGTACTCACGGCGTAGCGTTTCAGCACGTTGCAGGGCATTGGAGATTGCCTGCTGGGCTCGCTCGGGTAACGTAATCGAGGCCAGTAACTGCGAGTTCACATCGGTCAATTCCCCTTGCAGCTGCTGCAGTTCAAGGACAGCATCTGCCTGCTGTGACGTTAAATCGTCCAACGACATATCGGCGAATGTTTGGGCAGTTAACTGCTGAAAACTCTCCTCCACCTCACCCAACGCAAGCTCTAACTGGTACAACTGTTCAGGCGCCTCATCAACCCGCTGATTAAGTACCTTTAAACGTTCATCATTAGCATCCAAACGTTGGTAAATTTCCAGCGCGGCCCTTAAATTGGTCTGCTCGCTAACCTGCTGCGCGGTTAGCTCACCGTCTACTGAATCGAACGCTGCCAAGCGCTCCGCTATTGTCTCTTGTGAGGGTACTTGATCAACGTCAAAGGCGCCCTGAACGCTAACGCACACCGTCATCAAATAAAGCGCCAAGAGCACCTTCAAGGTATAATTACAGATACATCTAACCACGGTTGATATACCCTCAGAAAAAATTGATAGTGGTAAAAATTAAATACCAGACATTGTCAGGGGTTCCATTGACCTGCGCAACGAAGAGGTTGACTTACTCTCTTGGCATGTATAGAAACGACTCTGATAATTGATCCTTCCCCTTTATTATTTGCGAGTCGCTTCAATGGTCACCCGAAAAATGGTCACCCGAAAACTGCTGTATGCAAGCGTAATAGCCTTGCTAAGCACAGTAACGTACAGTAGCCCTGCCTTAGCCGACTCCCAGGAAGAAATTGAAGCGCGTATTCGTGAGCTCAAGAGTGAACTCTACCAGCTTCAACAACAACTAAATAACCAGACAGCACTTGGCGACACGCCTGCAAAAGTGACGGTAAAGCAACCACCCGAAGTCGCCGCTCGTGAAGATATCATCGAACGCCGGCTGCTTGAGCAAGAATCAACACGCAATCCCTTTTCGATCACCACACACCGCCTTAACTATTTGTTCCCTGTCAGCTATAACGCAAAACCGAATGCTGAGAATTTTCGGGAAATCACCACTGATTCAGACGCGGATCGCTACGAAATCAAGTTCCAATTAAGCGTTAAAGCCAACCTGGTAGAAGGTGTTTTCGGCGATGCAGGGGATCTCTATTTTGGCTATACCCAGCGCAGCTGGTGGCAGGCTTACAATACCGATGCCTCCTCCCCGTTTAGAGAAACCAATTACGAACCCGAGCTGTTTATCGACTTCGATAACGCCTGGGATGCGCTTGGCTGGGTAAATACACGCAATCGCGTTGCATTTAATCACCAATCGAATGGCCGCTCAGACCCTCTCTCGCGCAGTTGGAACCGCGTCTACCTGGAAAGCACATTCCAACGTGGCGATTGGGCAGTGACATTCGCTCCTTTTTGGCGCGTTCCTGAGTCTGCCAGTAATGATGATAATCCTGATATTGAACGTTATATGGGCTATGGCGATATCCATATTGCCAAGCGGCTCAATAACAATCATGAAATCAGCGCGTTATTTCGAGGCAACCCGGGCGCAGGTAACTACGGCACTCAAATTGACTACAGCTGGCCTACGTTTGGCAACCTGCGCGGGCACATCCAGTATTACTATGGCTATGGTGAAAGCATGATTGACTACGATGATCGTGTTAACCGTCTAAGCATTGGTTTTAGTTTAAATCCCCTGTTTAGTGCGACGGGTTTGAACCGCTAAAAAATGGCCTTGTCTATCATGTGTCGGCTGCTATGCTGATATAGATTAATTATTTCATTCATTCGTCAAAGGAAGACAAAATGGCTAAGCGTCAATTCGATACTGAGCACCGCGCTGACCAGTGGAAAGAAGATCTGCGCCACTTAAGCGACACCATAGAAGAACTGGTTAACGCAACGTCCAAGGATGCCAGCAGCGAAATGCACGACCTTCGCGCCCGTGCTGAAAGCCGCCTTAAAAATGCTCGTGAACGCCTGGAAGCTCGCGGCGAGCGAATTTATGATGAAACCCGTGAAACGCTTTCAAATCAAGTTGACTGCTGTGATCGTTATGTACGCGAAAACCCGTGGTCCAGCATCGGTATCGGCGCGGCCGTCGGTCTATTGGTAGGTATGCTGCTCGGACGCCGCTAATGTCTTTGGGGCCAACCCAACGCGTATTTTCTGCCGCCAAGCGCTTGGTAAGGTCACTGGTTGCTAACAGTGAAACCCGACTGCGTTTGGCGGTTTTAGAACTCGAAGAAGAGCGCGCTCGTTTAGTCACCCTGTTTCTTTTGACCGGCGCCAGCTTATTACTTTTATTGCTGGGTGTAATAACGCTTACCGCGCTAGTCATCGTGGTTTTTTGGGACTCTTACAGGCTGCTGGCGATTGGTGTCAGCGCGGGAGTCCTAATAGCAGCCAGTTTATTATTGGCAGCCATTGCTATTCGTCAGGCCAAACGGCATACGTTTTTAAAAGAAACGCTTAAACAACTAGCGGCTGATCGTGCTCTGCTTGAGGTGAAAGGCGATGAAGCAAACCAACAAGAGCGTTAAGCCGCCCAACCGCTCTAAGCGTATAAGCCGTGCTGAGCGCAAAGCAGCATTACTTGCACAGCTTGAGCAGCAGCGCATTGATATTCTGGTATGCAGCGACTATCTACAGCGTTCGGCCTCCCCACTTGATCAAAAGTGGCGCAGCATCAAGTTACCGCTTTACGCCGCTGGCGGTCTGCTCGCCTACAAATTTGTACGCAGACCGGGCGGAGTAATGGCAGCCGGTAGAAAAGCGCTTGCAGGCTATATGCTATTTCGCAAACTGAAGCTGCTTTCTAACGTTGTTACTTAATTGCCGGGCCGCACATGCGGCCTAGCAAGCTTGCCCACAAGCAACCCCACTCGCCCACGCCCACTGAAAGTTATACCCTCCAAGCTCACCAGTCACGTCCAGCACTTCTCCTATAAAGCGCAGTTGAGGCACATCTTTTACCTCAAACGATTTCGATGAGATAGCGTCTGTATTGACCCCGCCCATGGTTACCTCTGCCGTACGCCACCCTTCAGTGCCCGCTGGTTTAAGCTGCCATTGGTTAAGCCGATAGGCCCATTGATCTACTTCATCGTTACTGTATTGAGCAAGCGGCGCTGCCTGATTCGAGTCTGGGTACCACTCTAAAAGTGCCTGAGCAAAGCGTTTGGGAAAGCGCTCTCCCAACCAGGTGGATAGCTGACGTTTGGGCGTTGTTTGACGCGCCTCACGCAGTGACGCGGCGGTATCCTCGCCCGGCAATGTATCAATTTCTATGGATGAGCCGGGTTGCCATACGCTGGATATCTGTAGCATAGAGGGGCCCGACAAGCCCCGGTGCGTGAACAGCATCGGCTCAACAAACCGCCGCCCTGCACAGCTCACCGCGACAGGCAAGCTGAGTCCGGAAAGCGCAGCACTGCGCTCCTTCCAGAAATCACTCAGGGCAAAAGGCACTAGCCCAGGTCGAGTAGGTAACACGTCCAAGCCAAACTGGCGTGCCAGCTCATAACCAAACCCGGTGGCGCCCATCGTGGGAATCGACAAGCCACCGCTCGCCACCACTACAATCCCAGCATCAATGCTCCCCATGGATGTCATCAGGCGCATGGCGTCGCCTTGCCTGGCGACTTTATTGATCTGGGTGTTTAGCGCTATTTCCACACCCGCCCACTCGCACTCTGTCCATAGCACTCGCACAATCTCTTTAGCCGACGTTGCACAGAATAGCTGTCCAGGGGCTTTTTCCACGTACTCGACGCCATGCCGGTCAACCAGTTCTACAAAGTGTTCCGGCCGATAGCGCTTAAGCGCGGAAATACAAAAATACGGATTTTCAGAGTAAAAATGCTGAGGTGTGGTGCCAAGATTGGTAAAGTTGCAGCGGCCACCGCCGGACATCAGTATCTTCTTACCTGCCTTGTTGGCGTGGTCGAGTACCAGCACGCGTCGGCCTGCATAGCCAGCCTGTGCAGCGCACATTAGGCCTGCAGCACCGGCGCCGATAACCACGACATCATAAACCATAGAGAATTGCTCTTGGGGGGAGAAGACCCGCATTTTAACAGTTCAAGACCAAGAGAAAATGTTTCTTCACGTTTCATGACATCATATAAGAGTGCTAACCAGGGTTACCCCCACGCCTGATACCGAGAAACCTATGTCCGCGTATGCCCGACCGTATTTGCTTGTTTTGCTCTTTGTTTTACTCTCAAGCCCCGCCCAAGGGCAAACCGCAGCGCAGCCTGCACCTTCTGTAATTGGCAGCCGCGCAGAAATAATGACGTGGTCTGACCCACTGGAAGCCTTGGGCACCCTGCGTGCCGATGAGAGCGTTACGCTTTCTGCGACGGTTACCGATATTGTGGCCGAGATCAATTTTGAGGATGGCGCCCAGGTTGAACAGGGGCAAGTACTGATTCGCCTGGACGATGCCGAAGAGCAAGCCCAGTTGCGCTCAGCTCAAGCCATCAGTGACGAACGAAGTAACACGCTTGGTCGTACCATCCAGCTACAGGAACGCAACCTGGCCGCTCGGGCGGACCTGGAAGACTTTCAAGCACAGCTTCGCCAAGCGCAAGCCAATACACAGGTTATCGAAGCGCGGCTTACCAACTACCAAATCAAAGCGCCGTTCAGCGGCCGCGTGGGGTTGCGTAGCCTTAGTACCGGCACACTGGTAACGCCCGGCATGGAATTGGTAACGCTCGACAAGCTGGATGTGATGAAGCTTGATTTTAGCGTTCCTGAACGCTTTCTAAGCCGCCTTTCAATCGGGCTACCGCTCAGTGCTACGACAGCCGCCTACCCCGACGATAGTTTTACTGGCGACATTGCCAGTATCGATACACGCATTGACCCTATCTCGCGAAGCGTTAACGTGCGAGCCGTGCTTGAAAACCCCGATATGCGCCTTCGGCCGGGTATGTTGATGGAAGTGGTCGTTCAACAGCGCGTACGCGATGCCATCGTGCTGCCCGAAGCGGCACTCGAACCCAGTGGCGACCAACACTATGTCATGGTGATTGACCAAAGTGGCCCTACCCCGCGCCTTGAAAGGCACAGCGTAGTGATAGGTGAGCGGCGCTACGGGCAGGTAGAAATTCTTGAAGGCGTTGAAGCAGGCGACCTGGTGGTGGTTCACGGCTTGCAACTGGCAAGAGACGGGCTGGAAGTGCGTTTACTGGGCATCGTGGACGATGAAACGAGTATTCGCGCCTTATTGGAGGCCGATCGCTAATGCGTCTATCGGACATTTCCGTACAGCGACCCGTGCTTGCCATGGTCATCGCCGCGCTGATCATTGCCTTTGGCTTACTGGCGCTTAATCGGCTTCCTCTGCAAGAGTATCCCACCGTGGATCCTCCCATCGTCAGTATTGATACCCGCTACCCGGGTGCGTCCGCCGATGTCGTCGAAACGCGCATTACCCAAGTATTGGAAGACCGAATTGCAGGCGTCGAGGGCATTGAGTTAATTACTTCCCGTAGCGAAGATGGCCGATCGCGCATTGAAATTGAGTTTGGCATTGAAATGGATATCAACGCGGCGGCGAATGATATCCGTGACCGAATTTCGGGTGCCTTGCGTAACCTGCCCGACGATGCCGACGCTCCGGAAGTCACCAAGGCTGATAGCAGCGAAGAGATCGTGGTATGGCTAAGCCTCTCGGGCGCCGACTACTCAATTACCGAGCTTACGGATTACGCCAACCGCTTTCTGGTTGACAGCCTGTCTGTGCAACCGGGCGTTGCCCGCGTTCGTATCGGCGGTGGCCGGGATTACGCCATGCGTGTATGGCTGGACCGCAATGCGCTTGCCGCTCGCGGCCTGACCGTCGGCGATATTGAAGATGCCCTGCGCGCCGAAAACGTTGAGCTACCGGCAGGCTCCATCGAATCACAAGACCGCCAGTTTATCGTTCGCCTCCCGCGCAGCTTTGCAACCGCCGATGACTTTAAACGCCTGGCTCTAAATCAATATGATAATGGCTATCTAGTACGACTGGACGACGTTGCCCGGGTTGAGGTCGGCTCGGTTGAAGATCGCTCCGTATTTCGCGCCAATGGTATTCCGATGGTCGGGCTTGGCATCGTTATGCAGTCGACCGCCAATGTCGTTGAGCTTTCAAGTGCAGTGCGGCATGAGTTGGAACGTCTTCAAGAAACGCTACCCGAGGGCATGACGCTTGGCCTAACCCATGATGCCTCGGTCTTTGTTTCCGGTGCCATTAAACAAGTCGTGATGACCCTGTTTATTGCCATGGGCCTGGTCGTCGTAGTGATCTTTTTATTCCTCGGTAATCTGCGGACCACGCTGGTGCCTGCCGTTACCGTTCCTATTGCGGTCATTGGGGCTTTTACCGCGCTTGCCGTAATGAACTTTTCAATCAACTTGCTCACTCTGCTGGCGCTGGTGTTGGCGATTGGTTTGATTGTTGATGATGCCATTGTGGTACTGGAAAATATCAATCGCCGCATGCACGACTATGGTGAAACGCCGCTGGTAGCCGCTTTTAGAGGAACACGCCAGATCGCGTTTGCGGTTATTGCCACCACGCTGGTGTTGGTCGCGGTATTTGTTCCGTTAAGCATGCTGCAGGGCGACATTGGTCGGCTCTTTTCCGAGTTTGCCCTCACGATGGCGGCAGCCGTTGTTTTCTCGACACTCCTGGCGCTTACCTTAACCCCCATGATGGCGTCCAAGATTCTTAAACCCGGCATGCACGACAGCGCCGTGGGTAAAGGTGTCCAGTGGCTACTGGGTATTACTCAGCGACGTTACCAGCGTATCCTTGAGTGGCTACTTGCACGCAGTTGGATAGTTGTCGGGGTATTTGCGCTGTTGATCGCCATGACGGCATGGCTAACCACCGAGCTACCCAATGAGTACACCCCACAAGAGGATCGTGGCAACTTTATCGTATTGGTGAATGGCCCTGAAGGCGCTACCTTCGATTACATGATGGACTACATGGATGAAATCGAAGCACGACTGGCTCCCCTGATAGAAACGGGTGAGCTTGAACGTGTGGTCGTACGTGCGCCACGCGGCTTTGGCAATATCGAGAATTTTAACGGCGGTTTTGTCATCATCAATATGGCCGATTGGGGCAGCCGCCGCAGCGCATGGGAAGTAATGGATGACGTGCGAGCGCTGCTAAGGCCGCTGCCCGGCGTTCAGGCATTCCCCGTTATGCGCCAGGGCTTTGGCCAACGCACACAAAAGCCTGTGCAGTTTGTGATTGGCGGCGGTAATTACGCAGAACTCGCTCGCTGGCGCACCCTGCTGATGGACTATGTGCGGGAGGATAACCCACGCATTACGGCGCTTGAAAGCAACTATAACGAGACCCAGCCACAGCTCAGTGTCGAGATTAACTATGAGCGAGCAGCAGCATTGGGCGTAACGATTACCGAAATAGGCCGTACGCTTGAAGTGCTGTTAGGCGGTCGCAACGTTACCCGCTACGTGGATAACGGCGAAGAGTACGACGTGATTATCGAAGGTGATCGCGATCGGCAGAACAGCCCCCGCGCCCTGGATAATATACAGGTACGCTCGGCACGCTCTGGTGAACTAATCCCTCTCGCAAGCCTTGTGACGCTTACCGACGTTGCTGGCGCCAGCACGTTAAACCGCTTTGACCGTATTCGAGCCATTACCATCGAGGCCAACCTGGCTGACGGCTACCCGCTTGGGGAGGCGCTTGCATATCTACAAGCTACCGCCGACACGCTGTTGCCCGAAGAAGCACAAACCAACGTGGCAGGCCCTTCACGTGATTTTCAGCAGGCAAGTGGCGCGACCACCTTTCTGCTGATATTAGGCGCTATCGTGGTATTTCTAGTGCTAGCCGCACAGTTTGAAAGCCTTATCCACCCCTTGGTCATTATGTTGACCGTACCGCTCGCGATGAGCGGCGCCCTATTGGCGCTTTTGCTAAGCGGGCAGTCGCTTAACATTTATAGTCAGGTTGGCCTGGTACTATTGATTGGTCTAGCTGCTAAAAATGGTATTTTGATCGTCGAGTTTGCCAACCAGCTACGTGATGAGGGCAAAGCCTTTCGTACAGCGCTCATTCAAGCCTCCGTCACCCGGCTACGACCTATTTTGATGACCGCAATCACCACCATGGCCGGTGCCATACCACTGATTATTTCAAGCGGGCCAGGCGCTGAATCCCGCCTGGTGATTGGCACGGTGATAATGGCAGGCGTTGGTGCGGCGACACTGTTCACGCTGTTTGTAGTGCCGGTTGCATACGACCTTTTGGCACGCCATACCGGCTCCCCCGGTGCGGTTAAACGGCGTCTGGAAGAGGAAATTTCCGACTCCGCCGGTTAGCGACGTGTTGCTGCTTTTCTCTCTAGAGGTAAAGAAAGGCTATCGGTCAAAAAAAGGGCGCCTCTTCAAAAAGAGGCGCCCTTTTCAGGCATCAACGCAAGTGATTATTCACACTCACCTACACGCTGACCTTCAATAGCGGTATTCATGGTCAGCTCGCCCATTGGCGACTGAGTGAGAATATCAACGCTGCCGCTGATTTGCTCGCCCATAAAGCTCATATCGCCATCGATATTGGCTTCACCACCCTCTGCGCGACATACCATGCTGTAAGAGAGACCATCAGCACTCATTTCCTGGTTGAGAAGCTCGCAGCCATCTTCTTCTTCAATAAACCCAAACTCGGCGCCTTCAAGGTCATCCTGAGTAATACATTGACGCTCGGTTTCCGTTTGATCCGGAATATCCATGTCGCCACTGATGCTGGTCACGCTGACGAACTCCCACTCGCCTGGGGTAACATTCGGTGTTTCCGCCAAGGCGACCATCGGGAAGGCCAAAGTGGCCGCTACTACCATGTTTCGTAACATCATCGTTTCTCTCTTTAGCACGTTGAAAAACAGTCCGTGGAAAACCGCGTATATCCTACCTGATTCATCACCGCCATGCCCGGCTTCGCGCAGACTGCTACACTGCCGCCAAGCTCCAAACTTTTAAAGGTAGCTGCTTATGCACGATGATGCCCTGGTAAACCACGATTTTAACTGCCCCTATTGCGATGCGCCTCTGACGTTTGTCATCGATACATCTCAAGGCAGCCACGCCACGTGGGAAGATTGCCATCAATGCTGTGCGCCTATTCAGCTTGAAATCATCATCTCGCCCATGACCGGCGAACTTGAAGCCGTGTTAACCGGCCGAGACGATGACGTTTTCTAGCCAAGCGCCTCCTTGTTGCTAATTTATTTGCCGCTTGGCTTCGCTACGACGCATCAGGTACCACGCCCAAAACGTCACCAGCGATACCGTCAAAATAATCAGCGTCGCCAGCGCGTTAATTTTAGGCGATACGCCCATGCGAACAGATGAAAACACCACCATGGGTAACGTATTGGCGCCAGGGCCTGACACGAAGCTTGCGATGACCAGGTCATCCAACGACAGAGTGAAGGCGAGCAGCCAGCCCGCCGCCAGCGCAGGGGCAATAATGGGTAGCGTGATAAAAAAGAACGTTTTAAGCGGTGGTGAACCTAAATCCATTGCCGCCTCTTCTATCGAGCTATCCAACTCGCGCAGCCGTGCCGCCACTACAATGGCAACGTAAGCGCTGCAAAAGGTGGTATGCGCAATCCAGATAGTGCCTACACCGCGGTCGGCGGGCCAGCCTGTCAGCTGTGCCATTTGAACAAATAACAGTAGCAGCGACAGCCCGGTAATGACCTCGGGCATGACAAGGGGTGCCGTTACCATGCTGGAAAGTGCCGTTTTTCCACGGAAGTGACCAAAGCGCGTCATTACAAACGCCGCGACCGTTCCCAAACATACCGCCATGCTCGCGGCAAAAAACGCGATTTTTAGACTCGTCCATACTGCCGAAAGAATTTGTTGGTCCTGGAACAGCGCCCCGTACCACTGGGTTGAAAAACCCGCCCACACGGTAACGAGCCTGGAAGAGTTGAAGGAGTACACCACCAACACCGCCATCGGCAGATAAAGAAACACCAGGCCGAGTATCAGCATCACGGTTGAAAAATGCGGCCGCCGTCGTACTACGCTCATTCTTCAAGCCCCCGAGACTGGTAACGGTGAAACCAAACAATCGGTATTAGCAGCAGCAGTAACATCACCATTGCCAGCGCCGAGGCAACAGGCCAATCGCGATTAAGGAAAAACTCCTCCCAAAGTACCTTACCAATCATCAGCGTATCCGGGCCGCCCAATAGCTCGGGAATAACAAACTCGCCCACGGCCGGGATAAATACCAGCATTGACCCCGCAATAATTCCCCCCATCGAAAGGGGCAGCGTTACCTTGATAAAAGTATTGAGTTTACGTGACCCAAGGTCCGAAGCGGCCTCCAGTAGTGAATTATCCAGCCGGGCTAGATGGGCATAAAGCGGCAGCACCATAAAGGGAAGATAGGCATAGACAATACCTATCACCACGGCAAACTGCGTGTTCATCATTCGTAAAGGCGTATCGATCAGACCCAGCCCTATCAGTAGATTATTGATAAGACCGCTGTTACTTAAAATCCCCATCCAGGCATACACGCGAATCAAAAACGAGGTCCAGGAGGGCAACATTACCAGCAACAACAACAGAAGCTGCCAGCGTGCTGGGGCACGAGCCATGGCGTATGCCATCGGGTAGCCGATCAACAAACAGGCCACGGTTGAGATAAACGCCGTTTTTACAGACCCCCAATAGGCAGCTGCATACAGCGAATCGGAGAGCAAAAACAGATAGTTGCCCACGTTTAGAAAGATATGCAGGGTCTGGTTGGTATACTCAAGCAGCGGCCCATAAGGAGGGATCGCCACAACACCTTCCGACAAACTGATCTTCAGTACTAGGGCAAAGGGCAGCAAAAAAAACAGCAGTAGCCATACAAGCGGCAAGGCAATCACCGCCCGACGCCCTAACTGTAAGCGTTTGAACAGGGCAGTGAGTTGAGATGGCATCATCGCAAGCAATCTCCCAAGTAGCCAGAAAGGGCCATTAGCGGTTCAACACGATGGCACTGTGGTCTTCCCAGTAGACATACACACTGTCTTCCCAGGTTGGCCGGTCACCTCGCCGTTCGGTATTCGCCATGCTGACCTTAATCAACTGACCCGAGGCGGTGCGTACGTAGTAAAGCGAAAAACCACCCAGGTAGGCGATATCGTGGACTTTACCCTCTGCCCAATTGTAGTCAGACGAGGGTTTTTCACGCGTTAGCCAGATTTTTTCCGGACGCAGCGCGGCCCATACCCGCCGATCAACCGCTTGAGTTGTGATGCCGTGGTCGATATAAATGGGGCGCTCAAGCTCAGGCGATACGATTTGGCAGTGGTCAGCGGCATCTTCCACAATCTCGCCTTCAAACAGGTTCACCGTACCGACAAATTCCGCCACCATACGGCTGGCTGGGCTTTCGTATACATCGACCGGCGAGCCGACCTGCTCAATCCAGCCATCGGCCATAATGGCGACACGATCCGCCATGGTCATGGCCTCTTCCTGATCGTGGGTCACCATAATGCAGGTCACGCCTACCTGCTCAATGATCTCGACCACTTCCAACTGCATTTCAGTACGCAGCTTTTTATCCAGCGCGCCCATGGGCTCATCAAGCAGCAACAGTTTTGGTCGCTTGGCGAGGGAGCGCGCCAGCGCCACCCGTTGACGCTGGCCACCGGAAAGCTGATGCGGCTTGCGCTTGGCAAAGCGCTCCATATGCACCAGTTTCAGCATTTGCGCCACGCGCGCATCTACTTCCGCCTTGGCAAGCTTGTCCTGTTTTAGCCCAAAGGCAATATTTTGCGCCACCGTCATGTGTGGAAATAGCGCATAGGATTGAAACATCATGTTAATCGGGCGCTTGTAGGGCGGGATCGCAGTAATGTCTTGACCGCCCAGCAAAATATGCCCGTCCGTGGGAGTTTCAAACCCGGCAAGCATACGCAACAGCGTCGACTTCCCCGAACCCGACCCGCCTAAAAGCGCAAAAATCTCACCACGCTTCACCTGTAAATTTACATTATCTACCGCCAAGGCCTCGTCAAAGCGCTTACATAAGCCTTTAACTTCTAGCACGATGTCTTCTGCAAACCGCGGTGTCTTGCCTTGTGGGCGTTGTATCGCCAAGCCAGACGCTGCCGCCTCGTTCACTGAAGGTTCGTTTGCCGAGGGTTCGCTCGCCGAATTTCCGTCCGACAGGGGCGTAGTGACCATTCGCCACTCCCATCAAAAGACCCGGAAAACCGGGCATTAAAAGATGAACAGCGAGACAGGCAAAAGGCCTGGCTCGCTGTCGGATGAGGTTAGCTTAACGGTCAGACTTTACACGGTTCCACACACGTGTACGGATACGTTGTACCGGCTGTGGCATGTCAAGCGCCACATACAGGTTTTGCATAACCTCGGCTTCGGGATAGATCGCCGGGTCATTCAGAATTTCTTCCGGAAGGTAAGCATCGGCCGCCGCATTGGGGTTGGCGTAGCTGACGTAATCGGTAATTTCTGCGGCAATTTCCGGGTCCAGGATAAAGTTAATAAAGGCATGGGCGTTTTCAGCATTGGGTGCGTCCGCCGGGACCGCCATAACATCAAACCACAAGGCGGCGCCTTCTTTAGGAATGCTATAGCCAATGTCAAAATCACGCCCTGCTTCCTCGGCACGCTCAGCAGCCTGGAATACATCGCCTGAATATCCGCCTGCCACACAAATATCGCCATTGGCCAAGTCGGATACGTAGCGTGAAGAGTGGAAATAGGTAATATCATCGCGCACGGCGCTAATCACTTCACCGGCGGCTTCAAAGTCTTCCGCGTTTTCGCTTAGCGGGTTCAGGCCCAGGTAAGCCATGGCCGCGGGCAGCATTTCCTCCCCCGTATCCAGCATTGAAATACCGCAACCCGCCTTTTTTAACGCGGAGGTAATTTCAGGGTCAAATAGCATTGCCCAACTATCGACCGGCGCATCATCGCCCAGGATTTCTTTCACGCGGTCAACATTGTAGCCAATACCGTTAGTGCCCCACATGTAAGGCACTGAGTAGTCGCCATCAGGGTCAATCGCGTCTAAATTTTCCATCAACTCGGTATTGAGATTTTCCAGGTTAGGTAACTGCTCTTTATCAAGTGCTTGATAAACGCCCGCTTGGCGTTGACGCGTAAAGAAGTGCGTAGAAGGCACCACTACGTCATACCCCGAACGGCCTGCCAGCAAGGCAGCGTCAAGCGTCTCATTACTATCATAAACATCGTAGGTAACATCAATGCCGGTACGCTCGGTGAATTTTTCAAGCGTTTCCGGTGCTATATAATCTGACCAGTTATATACCCGTACCTCATCGGCATGGGCGACTGTCGCCGCTGCGGCTAAAGAAACGGCCGCAACGGCCCCGGAAAGTTTGTGAATGTTCCCCATTTCGTGCTCCTCATTATCCAAAAACAGTTATTCAGCAGCGGTTATTCAAAAACAGCTCTTCAAAACAGTACCATCTAGATTAACGCCAGCCATCAGCCACTCGCCGTTAGCATAGGCTTTTCTACTGAACGTGCGAATTTTGCGTCGCAGCGGTCTCTATCGCAAGTCAATGTGAAAGATTCTTGCATTATAGTGGGCCTGCCCCCACTTCAAGGTCTGCGGAGCGTAGATAGGCTGCTGCATAATAGTAAAAGACTATACGCCAAATGGTGTTTTTCAATTTTAGCTATCAGGAAAATACCCCTACTATAGTCCTCAACATTTTCACCTTTATTCACAAGACACGGAGATAATCTGGATGTCCTTGATCAACACTGAAGTAAAACCGTTTAAAGCTACCGCCTATCTAGATGGCGAATTTATTGATGTCACCGAAGCTGACCTGAAGGGAAAATGGTCTGTATTCTTCTTCTATCCGGCTGACTTTACGTTTGTTTGCCCAACAGAGCTTGGCGACCTAGCCGACAACTACGAAGCCTTCAAAAAGCTGGGCGTTGAAATTTACAGCGTTTCAACCGATACCCACTTCACCCATAAAGCATGGCACGATAGCTCCGAAACGATCGGCAAGCTTCAGTACCCAATGCTGGCTGATCCCACGCTGCAAATCTCGCGTAACTTTGAAGTCCTGATTGAAGAAGCAGGCCTTGCAGAACGCGGCACGTTTGTTATCGATCCCGACGGTAAAGTTCAGATCGTTGAAATCAATGCGGGCAACATCGGTCGTAATGCCGAAGAGCTACTGCGCAAAGTTAAAGCTGCCCAGTATGTTCGTGAAAACCCCAACGAAGTATGCCCGGCCAAATGGAAAGAAGGCGAAGAAACACTCGCGCCCTCTTTAGACCTCGTTGGCAAAATCTAAACGGCGAGTGCTGCCATCTTCGTTATCTTAACCGCTCTTGAAGCGCCGCTTACGATAACGGCTTAACCAGATGGCAGCCTAACACCCGGGCTTTTTTCACCCGGGTGTTCTCTTTACATCGCGCTATTTGTTCTCCCTTTTATACCGATCTTCGCTGTGATTTTCACAAGCGCGGGCTAAATGTGGCTAAGGGTTGAGAACACCTTTTACAGATTACGAGGAATTCACTGTCATGTTGGACGCTAATTTAAAAAATCAGTTGAAAGCTTACTTGGAAAAAGTGACTCAACCGTTCGAGATCGTTGCGTCCCTTGATGACGGTGACAAGTCACGTGAACTTCACGGCCTGCTGGAAGATATCAACGGGCTGAGTGACATGATCACCCTGAAAACGGATGGTCAGGATAGCCGCACACCCTCTTTTGCGATCAACCGCACAGGTGAAGAGACGGGTGTAGTATTTGCCGGCATTCCCATGGGCCACGAGTTTACGTCGCTGGTTCTGGCACTGCTGCAAGTAGGCGGACACCCACCGAAAACCTCTGACGAGGTGCTTAACCAGATTAAAGCGCTCGAAGGCGACATGCTCTTTGAGACCTACTACTCGCTGTCCTGCCAGAACTGCCCCGATGTGGTTCAGGCGTTAAACCTGATGGCGATCTTTAACCCCAACGTCCGCCATGTGGCGATTGATGGGGCGCTCTTCCAGGACGAAGTTGAAGAGCGTGAAATTATGTCAGTGCCCAGTATTTATCTAAACGGTAAGCCGTTCGATCAGGGCCGCATGACCCTTGAGCAAATTCTAGCCAAAGTGGACACGGGCGCCGCCGACCGCGAAGCCAAAAAGCTAAGCACCAAAGCCGCATTCGATACGCTGGTGATCGGCGGTGGCCCCGCGGGTGCTGCGGCTGCCATTTATTCTGCCCGCAAAGGCATTAATACCGGTGTTGCGGCTGAGCGTTTTGGTGGCCAGGTAGCGGATACCATGAGTATCGAAAACTTTATTTCGGTCACTCATACAGAAGGTCCCAAGCTTGTTAGCGCGCTTGAAGAGCACGTCAAGGATTACGACGTTGATGTAATGAACTTGCAAACGGCAACTGCCTTTAAAGCCGCTGAGGCCGAAGGTGGCTTGCACGAAGTGACCTTTGAGTCAGGTGCAAAACTCAAGAGCAAAACACTGGTTCTGGCGACCGGAGCCCGTTGGCGCGAAATGAATGTCCCCGGCGAGCAGCAATACCGCAACAAAGGCGTTGCTTACTGCCCGCACTGCGACGGCCCGCTATTTAAAGGCAAGCGCGTCGCGGTTATTGGCGGCGGCAACTCTGGCGTTGAAGCTGCCATTGACTTGGCGGGCATCGTTGCTCACGTCACCCTTTTCGAATTTATGGGTGAAATGCGTGCCGATGCAGTACTGCAGAAAAAACTTAAGAGCCTGCCCAACGTGGACATTATCTTAAATGCTCAAACCACCGAAGTAACCGGTGACGGCAGCCGCGTTAATGGCCTGACCTACAAAGACCGCAACACAGATGAGACTACAAACATCGCGCTGGAAGGCATCTTTGTCCAGATTGGCCTGGTGCCAAATACCGAGTGGCTGAAAGGCTCGCCCATCGAAATGACGCCGCGTGGGGAGATCATCGTCGACTCTCACGGCATGACCTCGCTACCCGGCGTATTTGCCGCGGGTGATGTTACCACGGTGCCTTACAAGCAGATTATTATTGCCATGGGCGAAGGCGCAAAAGCCTCACTTGGCGCGTTTGATTACCTGATCCGTAACTAATCGCCAAGCACCAACACCAAAAAGCGGGTAGTGGTTTTCCACTACCCGCCTCCCCTATCCCTTTGACGTATAAGACCGTGACGTCATAACCGCTGCCCTACGTAATGTTATTCGGCCAAGGCTTGCCGATACCGAAGGCTCCAAGAAAATCCGGCTCTCTCCCCCTGGAGGCCGGATTTCTTTGTCTTTAACCCAGCAACCAGATAGTCGCAGCAACTCATCAAAAAAAGGGATTCTGAGCAGGACAACGCTTGCAGATGAACCAACTAATGCCTCTTCTACGAAACATCGTCCTGTTTAGGTATCACACTGCACACAGTGCAAGCCGGATCACGCGGTACGTTGAAGTGGCGCCACTGGCCTCGTAGGCCATCAAAGGTTGCAAGCCCTTGGTGGGTTTGCCCGGCGCCGCTTAGCAATTTGAACGCCTCAACGGCTTGAAAACATCCGATTAACCCCACCAACGGCGCCATCACACCACTTTCAGCGCAGCCAAGTGCCTCATCACCCATATCGTCCGGCGGGTAAAGGCAAGCATAGCAGGGGCAGTTTGGGTCACGGGGGCTAAACACCGCAAGCTGACCAGAAAAGCGAATGGCAGCACCTGACACCAACGGAACACCTACCTTTTGCGTGGCAGCATTGATGGCATAGCGGCTGGAAAAACGATCCGTACAATCCAGCACCACATCGGCAGCAGCAACGAGCTGCTCCAGGGCTCCACCCTCCGCATGTGTTTCAAGTGCTGTAATACGACAATCCGGGTTTAGTGCCTGCATACTGGCCTTGGCAGAAACCGCCTTGTTCTGCCCAATGCTTGCCTGCTGATGAGCAATTTGACGCTGAAGGTTAGATAACTCGACATGATCAGCATCTACAATCGTTATCTGCCCGACACCCGCAGCGGCCAGGTAAAGTGCCGCCGGCGAGCCCAACCCTCCCGCACCGATGATCAGAGCATGGGCACTACGCAAGCGCTCCTGCCCTTCAATATCCACTTCAGGCAGCATAATGTGGCGGCTGTAGCGCAGCAGTGTCTGATCATCCATCATCGACTTATTTGTCCTCAAAGTGCTCAACGTCGGGTACATGCAGGCTAAAGCTTTCTTTCACCTCTTCCATCACCACGTAACTTTTAGACTCTTTGACGCCGGGGAGCGTAAGCACCACGTCTCCTAATAGCTGACGGTAGGCGGCCATTTCTGGAATGCGGCATTTCAAGATGTAATCAAATTGACCAGAGACCAGATGGCACTCCTGGATTTGCGGCAGCTTTTCAACGGCTCGACGAAATTCATCAAATACGGCTGGCGATTGAGTTTCCAGGCTAATTTCAACAAAGACCAGTAAATTGGCTTTTAGCGCCTGGGGGTCAAGAATCGCTTGGTAGCCACGAATAATGCCCGCGCGCTCCAGGCGCTTGACACGCTCCAAACAAGGAGTTGTGGATAAACCAACCTCTGATGCCAAATCAACATAGGAAATACGTGCATTTTCCTGCAGGCAGCGCAGAATTTTAAGGTCGATACGGTCTAGCGTTCTATTTTTAGGTTTCATAGCAGGATCCACTACAGATAAGCCAGACGAGCTAGTAGCGCCCAAGGGTAATACGCTCATGCCCACCGAGGTCGCAAACACTTTCAACGTTTTGATAACCCGCATCCACCAGCGCTGCGCGCACTGAGGCTGCCTGACGATAGCCATGCTCTAGCAACAGCCATCCTGAGGCTGTTAAGTAGCGCCGCGCCGTGACCACTAAATGTATCAAATCGGCCAGCCCATCGCCCCCTGCCACCAGCGCACTCAGCGGCTCAAAGCGCACATCCCCTTGGTGCAAATGCGGATCGTCAGCGGCAATATACGGCGGATTACTCACAATAAGATCAAACCGCTCTACGGGTGTCGCATCCTGCTCAAAGGCAGCAAACCAATTGCTTTGCATGAACGCTACGTTATCGATCCCTAACGCGGCTGCGTTTCGCTGTGCCAAAGAAACCGCTTCTGAGCGAAGGTCGACACCAACCACCTGCCAACCAGGCTGCTCACTGGCAAAAGCCAGTGCAATGGCTCCGGTGCCCGTACCTAAATCCAGCAAGCGCCCGACGGGAGAGGCAACGTGGTTGAGCGCTGTTTCTACCAGCGTTTCGGTATCCGGCCGCGGTATTAGCGTCTCTTTTGAAGTGACCAACCGCAACCCCCAAAACTCTCGCTCACCGGTCAGGTAGGCCACTGGCTGCCCCTGAACACGCGCCGCCACCAGTGCATCAAAGCGCGCATGCTCCCACCCGGAACAAGCACGGTCGCCCCAGGTATACAGCCATGTGCGGTCCCGTTGAATTACGTGGGCAAGCAGGACATCGGCATCCAGGCGCGGCGAGGCTGAGCCGGCGGCTTTTAAGCGCTCTGCCGTGGCCTGTAGAAGCGCATCAAACGTCATTACGTGTCCTGAAGCGCCGATAGCTGTTCGGCTTGATACTCGTGGATCAAGGGCTCAATGACCTCATCCAACTGCTCGCCGCTCACCACTTCATTGAGCTTATAAAGCGTCAGGTTGATACGATGATCGGTAATTCGCCCCTGAGGGAAGTTGTAGGTACGGATACGTTCGCTACGATCACCAGAGCCTACCAGCGAGCGACGGGCATCCGCCTGCTCCTGACGTTGGCTATCGACCGCATTACGCTTCAATTTCGCGGCAAGCAGCGACATCGCCTTGGCCCGGTTTTTATGCTGACTACGCTCTTCCTGGCACTCAACCACTACGCCTGTCGGTATGTGGGTAATACGAATCGCTGAGTCGGTGGTGTTAACGTGCTGGCCACCGGCTCCACTTGAACGGTAGGTATCGACGCGTAAATCCGATGAATTAATATCGATATCGCCAACATCATCAACTTCAGGCATCACCGCCACGGTACATGCCGACGTATGAATACGCCCTTGAGATTCAGTAGCAGGAACGCGTTGCACCCGGTGAGCACCCGACTCAAATTTCAAACGCGCATAGACGCTATCCCCCTTAACGCGGGAAATAATCTCTTTATAGCCGCCCTGCTCGCCATGGTTGGTACTCACTACTTCGACGCGCCAGCCACGTTTTTCCGCATAGCGTGAGTACATACGAAATAGATCACCTGCAAAAATCGCGGCTTCATCACCACCGGTACCGGCACGTACTTCCAAAAACACGCCTCGGCCATCATCGGGGTCTTTAGGCACCAGCAAACGCTTTAGCTCAGTATCCAGTAGGTCTAGCTGCTCGCGCCCTTCACTGACTTCCATCTCGGCAAGCTCACGCATATCAGGATCATCGTCCCGGCTAAGCTGCTGGGCTGCCTCAATATCGTTTTCAACGCTGCGATAGCGCTGCCAAGCCGCTACCAGCTCATCCAGCTCGGCGTACTCACGTGAATAGTCGCGAAAACGCTGCTGATTATTAATGACCTCAGGGTCAGACAGCAGCATCGCCAGCTCTTCAAAACGTTCGGTAAAGCTATCGAGGCGTTGGCGCAAGGTATCTTTCATGCGGGCGTATTATCCTTCTGGCGGTTAGCCGTGGGCGCGGGCTTTTCAAAGGCGGGTTTAACAGGCAATAGTAAGCGTGGCGCGGCCTCCAGCAAGTCATGCTGCTCTTGCGAGGCGGCATCGCGTATTGCTTGCGTGGGCTGGTGCATTAAGCGATTAGCCAGTTGGTGAGCCAGCCGTTCAATCACTTTGGTTGGGTCTTCACCGCGCGCCAAGCGCTCCAACGCCTGATCGCGCGATTGATCGCGCAGGGTTTCGGCGTGCTGACGGTAATCGCGAATCAACTCGCCACCGTTACGAATACGTTTTTCATGCTGCCAACTACTGACACCGTGTTCAATCAGTGACTCGGCCTGATCAGCAGCTACTTGGCGATAGCGACGATTCTCTTCGATCACCTCTTCCAGATCATCGACCGTATAAAGGAATACATCGGCAAGCTCGCCTACTTCAGATTCAATATCCCGCGGCACGGCGATATCCACCATAAAAACCGGGCGGTGGCGACGCTTTTTAAGTGCGCTTTCAACCATCCCCTTACCTAAAATCGGCAGGGGGGATGCGGTGGAAGAGATAACGATATCGGCTTCTTCCAGCGCGGCCGGAATTTCAGACAGCGTAATCGCCTTACCGCCCAATCGCGAGGAGACAAGCTCAGCACGCTCACGTGTGCGGTTAGCCACAGTTAATTGACGTACACCGGCTTCATGTAGATGACGCGCGACCAGCTCGATGGTTTCACCCGCACCGATTAACAACGCCCGCGAACGACTAAAATCATCAAAAATTCGGCTAGCCATACTCACCGCAGCATAGGCCACCGAAACCGGATTTTTGCCAATCCCCGTTTCAGTACGTACCTGCTTGGCAATTGCAAAGGTATGTTGAAAAAGACGCTCAAGCTCGCCGCCTAACCCCTGCATTTGGCGCGCCTGTTGATAGGCATCTTTCAATTGCCCAAGTATTTGCGGCTCCCCCAAGACCATCGAATCCAGACCAACGGCCACACGCATTAAATGGCGCGCAGCGTCGTTGTCTAAATAGTGGTACGCGCAGCGGGTCAGCTCCTCAACACTCAAGTTATGAAAACGCCCTAGCCACTCAAGCACGGCTTGCTCGCCAGCAGCGTCCGTTACGCAATATAGTTCAGTGCGGTTGCAGGTGGAGAGCACCGCTGCTTCGCTAATATGTGACAGACCACGCAGTTGCTCCAGCGCGTGTTCTAACTGCGTCGGAGTGAAGGCTACCTGCTCGCGTACGGCCACACTGGCAGTACGGTGATTGATTCCCAAGGCAAGAAGCGTCATACGGTATGCGTCTTCGCTAGTGGTTCGGTCATCACGTTGCTATCGGTCTTGAAGTCTCAATGGTTTACGTCTTACGCTTAATTAGCGCAAGTCTGGGCAACGGCTGATCATTACTCAATTGCGCTTATCTACCAGCCTTTCAAGGCCGACTATTCTATCACAGCAGACTAACATCTGGCGTACATCACTTTGCCGCAGCCAGCCAAGCCGCTATGCTGAACGCTCGGCCACTAAAATGAGAGACGCATGCCCCTTCGCTCACTACAATTGGGTTCATCCCTACTTCCCTTGGCCGCCACCGTGGTATTCCTGAGCGGCTGCCAGTCAGCACCCTCTTATAAAGGCGGCTTGCCAGACCTGATAGCTTCTGACCCCATGCAGTCGGCCCCACCTATTACCCGAGGCCTGGACGCCGATGGTCTACGTACGCTGCTTACGGCGGAATTAGCGGGCCAACGTGGCGATTACCGCTCTGCCAGCCAAGGTTACCTGGAGGCATCGCAACGCTATAGCGCTCCGGCGCTGGCTGAACGCGCCACTTTTGCGGCTCGGTTTGGTGACGATGTAGCGTTAATGGAGGCATCCGCACTGCGTTGGCGTGAGCTGGCCCCCTCGGCAGAATCACCCAACCAGCTACTGGCCGCGATCTCTTTGCAGCGCGGTGACTGGCTGGACAGCCTTGAACAGCGGCTAGCGATCACTCAAGCAGGCGGCAATGGCGAGCTTGCGGCCTTCGTCGACATCGCTATCACGGAAGGGAGCGCACCGCTCAACTTACTGGCCCAATCAATGCGCGCCCACTTGGCTCAGCCCAGTGCAGAGCAGCTTGAGTATCATAGCGATGCTTTACTTGCCACTGCGCTACTTGAATCAGTGCTTGGCAATACCCGCCAAGCGCAAGCGTATCTGGACGACGTTGCAAAGCAAGCGCCAGAATCGGCGATGCTTTGGCTTGCCCAAGCACAACTGGCGCTCGAAGCTGGCGATCTACACACAGCCAGGCGAGCCGCGCAACACGGCGCCAGCATTGCCCCCGATGACGTACGGTTTACGCTGCTGCTGGCTCAAGCCGAAATTCGTTTGAATAATATTGCCGCTGCAGAAGCACAAACGGATGCGCTACTGGAAAGCCATGACGGAAACCAGCGCTTACGCTTGGCCCTAACGCAACTCTACCTTGAGGAAGGCTACAGCGAGCCTGCTTACCGCCTGCTGCAGCCTCTCACAAGTCAGGACAACGTTCCCGATCTTGCCTACTACCTGCTGGGCGCTATTACGCAGTCCCAGGGCGATACCGATAACGCACTGCTTTACTACCGCCAGGTAGGCGAGGGAGACGAGTTTTTACCCGCCCGTGCGGCAGCCGCTCGCATGTTGATTGATGATGACCGTGTAATGGATGCGCGGGCTTTTTTACGCATTGAGCGAATGCGCTATGAAAATTACTTTGACGACCTGGTCGCCCTTGAAGTGCAACTGCTGGACGAACTGAACGCGCCCGATGAAGCATTAGCGTTACTTGACCGCGAATTGGCGCGCACACCGGATGACGTTAACCTGCTTTATTTACGCGCCATGCGCTCCTGGCAGAGTGGCAACTTCCCAGGCATGGAGCAAGATTTACGTCAGCTTTTGCGTGTTGAACCCAACAACGCAAATGCCTTAAATGCACTGGGCTATACCTTGGCAGACCTTAACCTGCCAGGACACATGGAAGAAGCCCGCGAGCTGATTGAGCGCGCCTACGAAGAAGACCCCAGCAACCCAGCGATACTTGATAGCATGGGCTGGGTATATTTCCGGCTGGGCCAAAATGAAGAAGCGCTTGTCTGGCTTGAAAGTGCCTATAACCAGATGCCCGACCAGGAAGTGGCCGCTCATTTGGCCGAAGTCTTACATGCCCTTGGTCGTAGCGATGAGGCTCGCATGTTAATCCAACGGGCGCTTGATAGCACAACGCACCACCCCCAGGTTGACGAGTTACTTGAACGTCATCCTGAACTCACCCCGTCAGGCGCTCCCTAACGGGGCTGGCGCGTCTCTTTATGCTTGATACGCCATTAAGACGCTGTCATTACCCTTTCAACACATTGACATGGAGCCTGTTATGTTGAACACACTGCCCACTTTTATGCGCTTTACCAGCACCGCTCGCGCCCCTCGCCTCTTGCTTGCCAGCATAGTGTTACTGCTGCTTGCCGGGTGCGCGACGCAAGGCCCGATGGAAGAAGGTGGCCGCCAAGCAGGTCAATGGGAACGCCAGCAAGCGGATGTTGAAGCCTTTGATTCCTGGACGTTGATCGGCAAGGCAGGCCTTCGCACACCACAAGAGAATCAGAGCGCCAACCTGGACTGGAGCCAACACCCCCACTACTTTCGCATGCTGATCAGCGGGCCGTTTGGTGGGGGCCGCAGCGTACTTGAAGGTCGTGAAGGTCGCTTCTCGCTAACCACGGGTGATGGCCGCTTTGAAGCAGAAACACCGGAAGCACTGATGGAAGAGCAGTTAGGCTGGTCACTTCCGGTTAGCGCCATGCCTGACTGGGTGCGCGGCCTGCCCGGTGAACATGCAAGCTATCAGTTGGAAACCGACGAGCTGGGCTTCCCGCAGCACATGCAGCAGGATGGCTGGGAAATTGATTACCGCGACTGGGAAGAGGTTGAAGGTATGTGGCTACCTCGCCGCTTGGTGATGAACTATGACGATGTACGCATCACCCTGGTCGTTAACCAGTGGCGCTCTCAATAACGCTGTATGCGCCCGTTGAGTTGTCGCGCCTAATTCAAGTCACGTGAGAGCGTTAATGCCTGCTTCTTTAACACTACCCGCACCTGCGAAGCTCAATCGCATGCTGCACATTGTGGGCCGTCGCGACGACGGCTACCACGAATTGCAAACCCTATTTCAAATCGTTGACATCAGTGATCAGCTCACACTCACCCTGCGCGAAGACAGCGATATCACGCTCGCCACTCCGATAAACGGTGTGGCTCACGATGACAACTTGATGGTTCGCGCAGCCCGCCTGCTTCAGCGCTCAGCAGGCACGTCACCAAAAGCTATGCCGGGGGCTACGCTAACCATTGAGAAGAAGCTTCCCATGGGAGGCGGGCTGGGCGGGGGCAGCTCGAATGCTGCCACCGTATTACTGGGGTTAAACAAGCTGTGGCAATTAGGACTTTCAATGGAGGCATTAGCCAAGCTGGGCTTACAGCTTGGCGCCGATGTACCGGTCTTTATTTATGGGCACAGCGCCTGGGCTGAAGGGGTTGGTGAAAAGCTGACCTCCGTGACCTTGGATACGCCCTGGTTTGTGATTATTCACCCGAAAGTGAGCGTCTCAACCCCCCTAATCTTCCAGGACCCGGAATTGACACGCGACAGCCGCCCCATTACTATGGCGCGCGCACTGCAGGGGGGAGCGTCTGAATGGCGTAACGACTGCGAGGCCATCGTAAAAAAACGCTATCCGCTGGTGGCGGAAGCGCTTGATTGGCTCGCGCAGTATGCACCTGTTCGGCTGACTGGTACTGGCGCTTGTCTGTTTGCGACGTTTGCGTCTGAACAAACCGCACGTACAGTCGCTGAATTGGCAGGTCAACGCTGGCCGACATGGGTCGCATGCGGCCTGAACACCTCTCCCCTACAAGATGCTCTGGGCTGCTGAAAGCGCCCGGTCATCGCATTAGGTTATTGCTGGGGTATCGCCAAGTGGTAAGGCACCGGTTTTTGGTATCGGCATTCCCAGGTTCGAATCCTGGTACCCCAGCCAACCTGACATGATCTGCGTTTTCTCCCCTGATTCCAAACACTGCAAAGGTGGCTGCGCGTGTCAAAATTGATGGTTTTCACCGGGAACGCCAATCCCGAACTCGCTCAAAAGATTGCCGAGAGCTTGGACAGCCGCATGGGTAATGCCACGGTTGGTCAATTTAGCGACGGCGAAATCGCAGTCGAGATCAATGAGAACGTGCGCGGTAAGGACGTGTTTATCCTCCAGTCCACCTGTGCACCGACGAATGACAACCTGATGGAGCTGATCCTGATGGTTGATGCTCTGCGTCGTGCCTCAGCGGCGCGGATTACGGCGGTCGTGCCGTATTTCGGCTATGCCCGTCAGGATCGCCGCGTACGCTCTGCTCGTGTCCCTATTTCCGCTAAAGTGGTGGCGGACATGATGGTAAAAGCGGGTGTTGATCGCGTAATGACGATGGACCTGCACGCCGACCAAATCCAGGGTTTCTTCGATGTCCCGGTAGACAACGTCTACGGTTCGCCGATTCTTCTGGATGATATCGAGCGCCAAAACTACGCTGACTTGGTCGTGGTTTCACCCGACGTAGGCGGTGTCGTTCGTGCTCGTGCTATCGCCAAACAGCTGAATGCTGACCTTGCGATTATCGACAAGCGTCGCCCCCAAGCCAATCAGGCTCAGGTGATGCACATCATCGGTGAAATTGAAGGCCGTACTTGCGTAGTCGTTGACGACATGATCGACACCGCTGGTACGCTTTGCAAAGCCGGTGAAGCGCTGAAAGATCATGGCGCTGCACGCGTAGTGGCCTATGCGACACATCCGATCTTGTCCGGCCCTGCCGTTGACAACATCACCAACTCTGTACTGGACGAAGTTGTCGTGGCCGACACTATTCCGCTTGCTGACCATGCGCGTCGCAGTGGAAAAATTCGTCAGTTGAGCGTTGCCGGTTTGATTGCAGAAGCGATCCGTCGGGTTAGCAACGAAGAATCTGTTAGCGCGATGTTCCATTGATCGCCTAACGATATAGCCCCCTTCTGGGGCCTTGGAAACGTCGTCGTCTGGTCGCGGACAGCGGCGTTTTCTTACTTAAACCAAGAGGCAAATTACATGTCTGATTTTATCCTGAAAGCCAGCGTTCGTAACGACCTGGGGAAAGGTGCGAGCCGCCGCCTGCGTCGTGCGAACCAACAAGTACCGGCCGTTGTTTACGGCGGTGAAAAAGGCGCGCAATCAATCTCTGTAGAAAAAACTGCTTTCTACAAAGCGATTGAAGACGAAGTCTTCTTCTCCTCAGTAATCAAGCTGGTTATCGATGGTAAAGAAGAGCAAGTAGTGGTACGTGACCTTCAGCGTCACCCCTACAAGCCGCTTCTGACTCACGCTGACTTCCTGCGTGTTGACGCTACTCATGAAATCACCATGAACGTACCGCTTCACGTAATCAGCGAAGAAAAGTGTGTGGGCATCAAAGACCAGGGCGGCGAACTGCACGTACTGGCTAACGAAGTTGCCATCAGCTGCCTACCGAAAGACCTGCCTGACTACCTGGAAGTTGATATTTCCGAGGTTGAGCTGGGCACGATCCTGCACCTGTCTGACCTGACACTGCCGAAGGGCGTTTCCTCCGTTGACCTGTCTCACGGTGAGGAGCACAACCACGCCATTCTCAGCATTACGAAAGTTAAAGTACGTAATGACGAAGAAGCAGACGAAGGCGAAGAAGGCACCAGCGCTGAGTAAGGCCGATAAGGGTGCGCATCGCCTTAATGGCTGAATACGTACCTGGCCCGGGCCATGCTCGTATGGCCCGGGAATGATAAGATCAAGCGCTTCGGCGCTTGATTTTTTTTTGCGACTTGCCTTTTTGCAACTGCACCTCAAGCCGCCAATGACGCACGACGTCAAGAATACGCCCGGATTTTTTTGGAGGTAGGTCAATGAGTCAGGTAACGGCCCTGATAGGACTAGGCAACCCCGGCGCCGAGTATGATACCACCCGGCACAATGCGGGTTTCTGGCTGGTCGATGCCATTGCGCGCAGCGCCCATACCGAACTGCGCCCGGAAAAGAAGTTCCTCGGCCTGTATGCCAAGGCCCGCGTGGGCGACCATGAGCTTCATCTGCTCAACCCTACCACCTTCATGAACCGAAGCGGCGCCTCTGTGGCAGCGCTTACCCAGTTTTTTAAACTTGCCCCCGAGAATTTACTGGTCGCTCATGATGAGCTAGACCTCCCCCCGGGGCAGGCGCGCTATAAAACAGGCGGTGGCCACGGTGGTCATAACGGCCTGCGCGATATCATCAGCGCACTTGGCAACCAAAAGCAGTTCCACCGTCTACGCATAGGCATCGGCCACCCAGGTGAGGCACGTCAGGTCACCCACTACGTGCTTGGTCGGCCCGGCAAAGACGAGCAGGCGGCCATTGATCATGTGCTTAACGAGTGCGAAGCCACACTCCCGCTTGTACTTGATGGCGATTGGGCGAAAGCCATGAATCGCCTGCATAGCGTAAAATAGTTACTATCGATTTTTTTTCACTTTAGACCCGCGCTGAACACATCCTTTCGTTAGCGCGCGCCTAGCGGCCAGGAATGAACTTATGGGCTTTAACTGCGGTATCGTCGGCCTACCCAACGTAGGTAAATCCACGCTCTTCAATGCGTTGACAAAATCAGGCATTGATGCGGAAAACTTCCCGTTTTGTACGATAGAACCCAACGTAGGCATCGTTCCCATGCCTGACCCACGTTTGGACAAGCTGGCTGCGATCGTCAAACCTGAACGAGTCCTGCCCACGACCATGGAGTTTGTCGATATCGCAGGCCTCGTGGCAGGAGCCTCCAAGGGTGAAGGTCTGGGCAATAAATTTCTTGCCAACATTCGCGAAACCCAAGCGATTGCCCACGTGGTGCGCTGCTTTGATAACGACAACGTTATCCATGTTGCCAACCAGGTTGACCCTCGCGCCGACATCGAAACGATTAACCTTGAGCTTGCCCTGGCGGACCTGGATACCGTTGAGAAGGCCAGCCAGAGGCTCTTGCGTTCGGTCAAAGGCGGCGATAAGGAGGCCATCGCAACCAAAGCCATCCTCGACAAGATTGAGCCACACCTGGCCGAAGGCCACCCATTGCGCAGTTTTGGTCTGGATGAGGACGAAAAGCGTCAGGTGAAAAGCTTTGGTTTTTTAACCCTAAAGCCCACCATGTACATCGCTAACGTCAATGAAGACGGGTTTGAGAACAACCCTTACCTGGATATCGTTAAAGAAATAGCTGCCGAAGAAGGCGCCGTCGTAGTGCCCGTCTGCAACCAGCTGGAAGCTGAAATCGCTGAGCTGGAAGATGAAGAACGCGCCATGTTCCTGGGTGAGATGGGCATGGAAGAGCCCGGCCTTGACCGCGTTATTCGCGCAGGTTATGCCCTACTGGGCCTGCAAACCTACTTCACTGCAGGCGTAAAAGAAGTCCGCGCATGGACAGTAAAACAGGGCGCTACGGCCCCAGAGTCTGCTGGCGCTATCCATACTGACTTCCAGAAAGGCTTTATCCGCGCAGAAGTGATCGCCTATGACGATTTTGTCTCACTGGGCGGTGAGCAAGGTGCTAAAGATGCGGGCAAATGGCGTCTGGAAGGCAAAGAGTACATTGTGAAAGATGGTGATGTGGTGCACTTCCGGTTTAACGTTTAATTGACCACCCCGTAACCTGCTAGCTCCTGCCATGGGCGCACTCCTGCGCCCATGGCAATTTGTCTCTTCATCTGCCACCTTCAGGCAACGCCCCTACCCCTTTTTTCTTAATTTTTCAGTGGCATCCTACGCCCAGCCGACTAATACTGAGGCATCCGAGCTTATTCAACCGGAAGCTGATACCTATGGAAACACTGTACAAAGTGCTGTTACTTGGCAGCCTGATGCTTATGATCATTGCGCTGGTGCAACGGCTCTCTGCGCGTACGGCGTTTCCTGAAGCAACGCTGCTGGCGTTAACAGGCATCACCCTGGGGCTCTCTTACGCGACCCTGTCGACATTATGGCCTGCCATAGATCTCTTTGATCCTCTCTTATCAGCATCCTTGCCTGCTGAAATTTATCTGTGGATTTTTCTCCCCCCGCTGTTGTTCCAGGCAGCGCTTAGTGTCGATGTTCGTGAAATGGTGCCTGATGCAGCGCCTATTTTACTCCTTGCGGTAGTGGCTGTTTTCGTTGCTACAGGTATGGTGGGCCTGTCTATATGGCTGCTAGGCGCAGCAGCGCTGCCTGTTGGGCTGTTACTTGGCGCCGTCATCGCGACAACTGACCCATCCGCCGTCATTGCCATTTTCCGTAACGTTGGAGCACCTCCACGGCTAATCCGTCTAGTGGAAGGCGAGAGCCTGCTAAATGATGCGGCCGCAATCGCGATTGTCAGCGTGCTACTCGCCTCACTTACCGACCATGTCGCTACCACTGCGCTACAGGTGGCCGGAATGCTAGCGTTATCCCTGGGCGGCGGTTTGATCCTTGGCGCTATCATCGGGCGTATCGGTGCAGAGGCACTCGCTCTTATCGGTAACGATGGCAAAGCGCAGATAGCCATCACGCTTTCTCTGCCATACCCCACCTACCTGCTGGGCGAAAGTTTCGGTGTTTCGGGGGTTGTCGCCGTCGTAGCCGCAGGCCTGGTGCTCAACGGTTTAGGCAGAACGCGGACGTCGCCCGCCAATTGGGAATACCTGCAACTTCTCTGGGTGCAAATTGCCTCCGTCGCGGGTGCCATGGTGTTTTTGCTCGCCATGCTGCAAGTGCCAAAAATGCTGGAAGGGATGACTCTTGCGTGGCTACCGTTACTCGTAACGATTATTCTGGCGACCTTACTGGCACGCCTCCTCGTTCTATTTGGCTTTCTGCCGCTGTTGAATCGACTCAAGCTTTCAACCCCGATCAGCGCAAGCTATAAGCTGGCTATCACCTGGGGAGGACTACGTGGCGCGGTCACACTCGTACTTGCGCTCGGCGTTGCAGAGCAAACAGCGCTTTCAGCAGACGTTCGCCATTTTGTTGCTATCCTGGCCACCGGCTTTGTACTATTCAGCCTACTGGTTAATGGAACCAGTCTTCAGGCGGTCATTCGCAAGTTAAAGCTTGATCAGCTAAACCCTTACGATAAAGCGCTTCAGCAACAGGCTATTCATCTTTCGACCATTGAGGTTGAAAGCGCGGTACAACGCACAGCGCAGAACTTCAACATTGACCCCTCCATCACCGATGATGTCATTGCTAAATTTCGTCGTGATATGGCCATCGAGACGGCCCCTTTCGCGCTTGACCAAGCGCTACCTGAGCGAGACCGTATGGCAATTGCGCTGGTGACGCTGGCTGTTCGAGAGCGCGATCTTATTCCGCGCTACGGAAACGGCGTCACCAGCATCCATAACCTGGATACGATGATGCGCGCCAGCGGCAGAACCATTGATGCGGCTCGCTCAGAGGGCCGCTTGGGTTATAACAGAGAAACACGGAAAATAACCTCACACACTCGCTGGATTAAGCTGTGCACCTTTCTTCACCAGCATATGAGGATTCGCTGGCCGCTGACACGTCTGCTATCTAACCGTTTTGAGCTATTAATTTGCCACAGGGCGGTACTAGAAGAGTTGCGCCATTACACGACACAGCGGCTAACCCCGCTATTCGGTCAGCGCATGGCTGAATTACTTGATGAGGTGCTCAATATAAGGATCAGCGCTGTCGACCAAGCAATACGTGAGACGGAAGCAAAGTTTGGTCGTCACGCCTACCAACTTGAGCAGCGCATGTTACGCCTTTATGCGTTGCGACGAAGTGCTGAAAGCATGGAAGAAATGGTAAAAGACCGCTTAATCTCTCAAGAGGTTTTCGACGATATACAGCGTGGTTTACATCGCATTTGGCACAAGGCAACTGACCGTCCCAGCCTTTCCGGGCACGATTACGAGCACTCTCCCAAGCACTCTCCCAAGCCCCCTCACAAGTTCACTGACAAGCCATCAGGGAACAGCCACTCCCTACCCAATGTAACGCCACCAGACAAACAACCTCAAAAAGACAACGAGTAACTACCTGGGCATCGCGCTTATTACGTTAAAATATTGACGAGCGGAAAAAAGCTGTTAATATACGCCCCCGTTGAAAGGCTACGTAGCTCAGCTGGTTAGAGCACATCACTCATAATGATGGGGTCCCCTGTTCAAATCAGGGCGTAGCCACCAACACCGAATAGCAAAAGGCCCGCTGACTTAGTCAGCGGGCCTTTTTCGTTGTTGGGCGTTATCTAGTGCGCATCAACCAAGCGTCGGCCGATTCAGAAACACTTTCAATGCTCGGGTTAGGTATTCCACGTCACGCGTACCCGCCGTTTCACGGATAGAGTGCATGGCCCACTGTGGCACGCCGATATCCAGCGTAGGCACGCCAAGCTCCGTCGCCGTAATCGGCCCAATGGTACTACCGCAACCCATATCCGCCCGCGTCACAAACGACTGTACCGGCACGTCGGCTTCGCGACACACATCACGAAATAGCGCACCGGTTACGCTATTGGTGGCGTAGCGCTGGCTGGCATTCACCTTGATAACCGGGCCGCCGTTAATGGCGGGGCCATGCTGCTCATCATGCTTATCGCGAAAGTTAGGATGCAACGCATGCGCATTGTCACAGGAAATCATCAGCGATGACTGAATCAACTGAATCAGCGACTCCTCGCTGCCCTCTCCTACCTGCGCATTGATGCGCTTAAGCACATCGCCCAGGAACGGCCCCTGCGCACCACAAGCGCTCGCACTACCCACCTCTTCGTGATCGTTCGCCACTAACAACGCCCCCTGGCTACCATCACTTTCGAGCAAGGCCTCCATGCCAATAAAACAGGAGAGCAGATTGTCCAGCCGCGCACTAGCGATGAGCTCTTGCTTAACCCCTACGAGCGAAGGCGGCTGCACATCGTAAAAACCCAGTTCAAAATCCACCACCTCAGCGGAGCGCACACCGTGCTGCTCCTCAAGCCAAGCGGCCAGCAATTCAGAAAGCTTGGTGCTATCGCTTTGCAGTAGTACCGGCGCCATTTGCGTTTGCGGATTAATAGCACGGCCCGAATTCACGTCGCGATCCAGATGGATGGCCAGGTTCGGCACCATCGCAATAGGCCGGTCAACATTCAGCAGCAGGCTTTCCAGCCGCCCGTCCGCATGGCGCACATGTACGCGCCCGGCTAATCCTAAATCACGGTCAAACCAGGGCGCCAACAGTACGCCCCCATACACCTGCACGCCAAGCTGCAACCAACCTGCCGAGTGCTGAGTGGCGTTGGGCTTTAAGCGCAATCCGGGGCTATCCGTATGCGCGCCCAGCATACGCAAGCTTTTAAGCGTATCGCTTGGCAACTGAAAGGCGATAATGGAAGAATCATTGCGCGTAACGTAATAGCGCTGCCCAGGCGCCAGCTGCCAATTAGCTGTCTCGTGGAGGCGCTGAAAACCTGCTTTCTCCAAGCGTTCGGCCATTGCCTTCGTTGCATGCCAAGGCGTGGGCGACTGGCGCAGAAAATCACATAACCGCGTTAGCCGATCGGCGTTGAAAGCTTCGGACATGGAAATCCTCATAACAGTAATGATTGAGTCTCATAGAGCAAACGACCTGCTACAATGCCCCCTGGCCTATGCAACACATAGGTCACAAGCAGGTCTAGGGAAGAATGAGTGTACACAAATCCGGGAGAGCTTGACTGATGAGCTTGTTTGCAACGCTTTCGCGCTCGGTCGCCCTTGCCGTGATGCTGGTCGTTACCAGCCCGGCAGTTATGGCGCAAATTGCGCCGACCGACGAACAACGCCAAGCGGCAGTAGAAATTGCGGATGCGCTCCGCTACGGCCACTACGCCAACATAACGTTTGATGAGCAGTGGTCACAGGAGGCCTTCCAACGCTACCTGGATATCCTCGATGGTCAACGCGCTTATTTACTGAATCGCGATATAGAGCCCTACCGCCATTATGAAAATGATATGGCTGAAGCACTCTTTAACGGCGATTTGGATGATGCTTACGCGCTTTATAACCAGCTAAGCGAGCGTAATATTGCGCGGGTTGAATGGCTGCTTGCACGTCTTGATGAAGGCCTATCGTTTAGCTTTGATAGCGATGAGCGCCTGGAAGTTGATCGCGAAAATGCTCCCTGGGCCACCCGCGAGAGCGAACTTGATGAGCTATGGCGCAAGCGGTTAAAAAATGACGCGCTAACGCTCGCACTTACCGACCAGGATGACGAGCAGATAGTCGATAACCTGCGCCAGCGCTATGAAGGCCAGCTTAGTCGCCTACGCCAAACCGAATCAGAAGATGTCTTCGGCTTGATAATGGCAGCGGTCACCAGCACGATTGATCCACATACCGGCTACCTCTCACCACGCCAAAGCGAATCTTTTGACATCCAGATGAGCCTCTCGCTGGAAGGCATTGGCGCGCTACTGCAGGCCGATGGCGAATACGTGAAAGTAGCAAGTCTGGTGCCCGGCGGCCCTGCTGACCGTGCAGATGTCCTGGAACCAGCCGACCGCATTATTGCGGTTGGCCAGGAAGAGGGCGAAATGGTCAACGTTGTGGGCATGCGCTTGGACAACGTCGTTGACTTGATTCGTGGCCCCAAAGGCTCCGTCGTCCGCCTGGATATCGTGCCCGCCCAAGCGGTGGACATGACCCGCTCGCATATTGTCGAGATCACCCGCGATACGGTAAGCCTTGAAGACCAAGCGGCCCATGGCGAAGTGATCAACGTTGAGCGAGACGGTGAATCCCATCCCATTGGGGTCATTAACATTCCTACTTTCTATGTTGATTTTGACGCCTGGCAGGCGGGCGAAGAGGAGTATCGCAGCACCACACGCGATGTCGCCCGTGAAGTCGAGCGCCTAAAAGAGCAAGGCGTAGAAGGCATTGTGCTGGATCTGCGTAATAACGGCGGCGGCGCGCTTCAAGAGGCTAACTCGCTGATTGGCTTGTTTATTGACCGAGGCCCCACAGTACAGGTACGTGACGCTCAAGGGCGCATTCAGCTCTATGGCGATACCAGCGCAGGCACACTCTACGATGGTCCGCTGACCGTGCTGGTCAACCGCCTTTCCGCCTCTGCCTCGGAAATCTTTGCAGGCGCTATTCAGGATTATGGTCGCGGCCTGGTAGTAGGCTCATCAACCTTTGGCAAAGGTACCGTACAAACGCTGAACGACCTAAGCCATGGGCAGATCAAGCTGACCCGCGCCAAGTTTTACCGCATCACCGGTAAAAGCACGCAAAACCGTGGGGTTGAGCCTGACATTAGCTTCCCGAGCTTAATCGACCCAGAACGGATCGGTGAAAGCAGCCTGGATAACGCCCTTGGCTGGGATACTGTTCAAGATGTTCAGTATCGTCGCTATGGAACGCCGGAAGCCTTTATAGACGCACTGAACACCCAACACGCAGCGCGCGCCAAAGAGAACCCCAACTTCCGCTATGTTGAGCGCCAGTCCACGCTGGCCCGCCAGCTACGTGAGCAGCACACCAGCGTGAGCCTGAACCGCGAGCAGCGCCAGCGTGAGCTTGAGGCCCAAGAGGCCGAGCAGCTTTCGCTAGAGAACCAGCGTCGCCGGGCACTCAAACTGCCAGAACTAGACGAGTGGATGGATGCACGCCTGGAAAGCAGCGAACCCAGTGACGATGCTGACAAAAACGGAGAGGATGAAGGCATGCCCGCTGATCGCGCTCCCGTACTAGAAGCCGCAGAAATCCTGCTGGATTACGCGCAATTTCAACAAGCCCAGCGAATGACGACACGCTAAATAACCATTGATCGCTGTATGACGCCGACCTTTTAGGTCGGCGTTTTTTTACGCATGACTTCTGACCCGCCAGATACGCGAAATCAACCCAATACCGTTAGGCAGCGGGGCCAATACTTTTACAGGGGTTAATAACGACCTGGAGAAGATAAAGGCTTAAAGAGGTAATAAAGGTTTGAAGAGGTAATAAAAATCAGGGGAGCTAGAAAACAGACCGAAGTACGCTTTTCAGAACCAGGCACAAAGGAAGCACCCTGTGAATCTAAAAAGGCAAGTAGATGGCTCCTCGAACAGGACTCGAACCTGTGACCCAATGATTAACAGTCATTTGCTCTACCAACTGAGCTATCGAGGAATAACGCGCTACCTATAGCAGGCTATGCCGAAACAGGTAGTAAAATAGTCAGCTTGGCTCCTCGAACAGGACTCGAACCTGTGACCCAATGATTAACAGTCATTTGCTCTACCAACTGAGCTATCGAGGAACATCTTAAGCTATTGTGTTTTAAGCAGAACCAACCTGTAAAGTGTTGGCTCCTCGAACAGGACTCGAACCTGTGACCCAATGATTAACAGTCATTTGCTCTACCAACTGAGCTATCGAGGAACTTCTCAAACACGGTGCGTAGTATACTGATTTAGAGACTAAGGTCAAGTATCGATTATTGGGGAATGCTAGCCCCCGGTTTCTTGTGCCCGTATAATAGGATTATTCAACAGTAGCCTACGCTGCTAAAACGATACCCCATTCATTCCTCGTCCCCCGACGACCCATAGACGACAGGTACCGATGGCGAAGAAGCTCTTCATCAAAACGCACGGCTGCCAAATGAACGAGTACGACTCCTCCCGTATGGCGGATCTACTCGGTGAATCTCACCAGCTTGAACTCACCGACAATGAGAAGGAAGCCGATGTCATCCTTCTTAACACCTGTTCAATTCGTGAGAAGGCTCAGGAGAAAGTGTTTCATCAGCTGGGGCGCTGGAAAAAGCTAAAAGACGCCAACCCGGACCTGGTAATTGGCGTAGGCGGCTGCGTGGCAAGCCAGGAAGGCGATGCACTGCGTAAGCGTGCGCCCTTCGTGGATATGATTTTCGGCCCGCAGACGCTGCACCGTGTGCCCTCCATGCTGGATGCGCGCAGCAACAATCAAATTGCCGCCGTAGACGTAACGTTCCCGGAAATCGAGAAGTTTGATCACCTGCCCCAGCCCAAGTCAGATGGCGCCACGGCCTTTGTCTCGATCATGGAAGGCTGCTCCAAATACTGCACCTTCTGCGTGGTGCCCTATACCCGCGGAGAAGAGGTCTCGCGTCCGTTTGAGAAGGTGATGGATGAAGTTATCCACTTGGCCGATCAAGGGGTACGCGAAGTCAACCTTCTGGGCCAAAACGTTAACGCCTACCGAGGCGACAACGACGACGGTGATGAAATTGATCTTGCCGAGCTGATTGCCTGCATCGCTGCAGTAGATGGCATTGACCGCATACGCTTTACCACCTCGCATCCGGTTGAGTTCACCGACAGCCTGGTGGATGCATTTGCAGACATCCCGGAACTGGTCAGCCACCTGCACCTGCCGGTGCAATCGGGTTCCGACCGGATTCTCAGCGCCATGAAGCGTGGCCATACTGCCGAAGAGTACATTGAGAAGATGGAGCGCGTGCGCGCTAACCGTCCGGATATCAGCTTCTCATCAGACTTCATTATCGGCTTCCCAGGTGAAACCGAGGAAGACTTTGAAGCCACGATGAATCTGATCCACCGGATTGGTTTCGATCACTCGTTTAGTTTTGTGTACTCGGCGCGCCCGGGCACCCCCGCCTCAGGCCTGCCGGATGACACCCCGGAAAGCGTCAAGAAGCAGCGTCTGGCGATTCTGCAAGAGCGCATTCTGCAGAATGTGGCCCAGATCAGCCGCCGCATGGTGGGGTCTACCCAGCGCATTCTGGTCACCGGCTTTTCACCTAAAGACCCCGGCCAACTCTCTGGGCGCACGGAGAATAACCGCGTGGTTAACTTCCGTGCGGCTAACCCTACCGAGCTAATCGGCTACTTTGTGGATGTTGAGATCACTGAGGCATTCCCCAACTCGCTGCGCGGCGAGCTCGCCTCCCCCGAGCGTTACTGACCGCTATCTTATCTTAGGTAATTGCCCCAACCCCGGTTGGGGCAGTAAGCTGGGTGTCTACACACATTAACTGACGGATTTCCTACTCTTGAGCCAGCCATCACCTCAGGCCAATCGCATTATCACCCTAAGCCTTGAACCCAATGACCCACAGCGGCTTGCCAGCCTAAGTGGCCAGCAGGACGAGCATCTAAAGCTGATTGAGAGCCGCTTGGACGTGACTTTGCGCAACCGGGGCAATATGTTTCAGCTGGCCGGTGCTGCCAACCGCATCAAAGCGGCGGCTAACGTGCTTGAGCACCTCTACCGCGAAACGGCGGTGGATGATCTTTCGGCAGATACCGTGCACCTGTTCCTGCAAGAGTCTGGCCTGGAAGCACTAGAAGACGAGCAGGACGGAGAAGGCAGCCCCGATGACGTGGTAATGCGCACGCCGCGCACCATGATCAAGCCGCGCGGCTTGAACCAGCAGCGCTACGTCACCAGCATCCGCGAGCACGATATTAACTTCGGCATCGGGCCAGCCGGCACCGGCAAAACGTATCTGGCGGTAGCAGCAGCGGTTGAAGCGCTTAACCAACAGGAAGTGCGCCGCATCTTACTGGTACGCCCAGCGGTTGAAGCGGGTGAAAAACTCGGCTTTTTGCCTGGTGATCTAGCCCAAAAGATCGACCCGTACCTGCGCCCGCTGTACGACGCGCTGTACGAGATGATCGGTTTTGAACAAGTGGCCAAGCTCATCGAGCGCCAAGTGATTGAAATAGCGCCGCTGGCCTATATGCGCGGTCGCACGCTGAATAATTCGTACATCATTTTGGACGAAAGCCAGAACACCACGCCGGAGCAGATGAAAATGTTCCTGACCCGGATCGGTTTTGGCTCAACGGCCGTGATCACCGGGGATATCACCCAGGTCGACCTTCCTCGTGGGCAGCGCTCTGGCTTGTCCCAGGTACTTGACGTACTGAAAGATACGCCAGGCATCGGCGTTACCCACTTTGCCGCCAAGGATGTCGTACGCCACCCCTTGGTGCAGCGCATTATCGAAGCCTACGACGAATTCGAGTCGCAGCAGGAAGTGGAAGAGCGTGCCCGCCGTGAAGTACGCCAGCAAGAGCGCGAGGCACGCCTTCAGGGGCGCGAACAGCCTCAGGAACGATGGGGAGATACATCACGTTGAACAATATCGTGATTGATCGACAGGCCGCTATTGATGAACCGCTGCTGCCCACGCTTGAACAGCTCACCCTCTGGGTGGGCTGTGTGTTTTCTCATCACCCGGATGATGAGCGCCAAGAGCTTACGATCCGCTTTGTGGACGAGCAAGAAAGCCAAGCCTTAAACCGCGATTATCGCGGCAAAGACAAGCCCACCAATGTGCTATCGTTCCCATTTGAAAACCCGCCGGGGCTCACGCTACCGCTGCTCGGCGATTTGATTATTTGTCATGCCGTTGTGGTAAAAGAGGCGGGCGAGCAACAGAAGCCGTTAGCGCATCACTATGCGCACATGGTCGTTCATGGCACGCTTCATTTAATGGGTTATGACCATATTGAAGATGAAGAGGCAGAAGAGATGGAGCAGCTAGAGCGTACGCTGCTTGCTGAGCTGGGCATCTCTGACCCTTACCATGTGCCATGACACTGACACTGACAACGCGCAGGGAAGAAACCGTTCATTGATGCAAGGCAAGAGGCATAGTGCAACATAGCGCCCTGTACCAGGGGGACACCGCCTTGTTGGCACCCTGTTTTTTGTTGATACTAGATTTAGGCACGTTACGACACCTGTCTGCCCCGTAAACAAGAGATTTGACGCATGAGCGAAGACCGATCGAGCAATCCTAATCAAAAATCCTGGCTCGAGAAACTCTTTGGCGCCCTTACCGGAGATACCGACGAACCCAGTTCACGCGCTGAACTGATGACGTTTTTACGCCATACCGCTGGGAAACTGAAGCTGGATCAGGACGCCATCATGATTATTGAAGGTGCGCTTGAAATTAGCGATCGACAGGTTCGAGAAGTATTAATACCCCGCTCTCAGGTATCAGCCATAACGCTGGACCAAACGCGTGATGGCTATTTACCGCTTATCCAGGAAACCGGTCACTCCCGCTATCCTGTGATTGGCGAGAATCTGGATGATGTTAAAGGGATATTGCTGGTAAAAGACTTGCTTCCTTTACTGTCGCAAACCCAGGAAAGCCGGGACGCCTTCAAACTGGAAGATGTTCTCCGTCCGGCCATGTTTATTCCAGAGTCGAAACGACTTAACAGCCTGCTCAAAGAGTTTCGTGATACGCACAACCACATGGCCATTGTGGTAGATGAGTATGGCGGTACTGCCGGCATTATTACGATTGAAGACATTCTGGAACAAATCGTGGGTGATATTGAAGACGAGCACGATACCGACGAAGAGGACGATATCCGTACGCTGGAAAACGGCCACTTTGCTATTCGCGCCCTCACCCCCATCGAAGACTTTAACGAACGCTTTGGCACCGAATTCTCTGATGATGAATTCGATACCGTGGGCGGCCTGGTGATGCAGCAATTTGGTCATTTGCCCGGGCGCAGCGAGCATACTCGCTTCGGCGGCTGGCACTTTGTCATCCTGAATGCAGATAACCGGCGCATCCGCTTATTAGAGGCCTATCGTGAAAGCGATGGCGAAAGCCTCGAACCTCAAAAAAACGACTAGCAGCTTACCGATTAACCACGTATTGACAGGATATTTCATGGGGCCAACACCCGCCTTTATGCTTCAACTGTTACTGGCCCTGGTTGCGGGCGGCTTTACCACGCTAACCGCTTCACCATTTGAACTATGGTGGCTTGGCCCGGTAGCGATTGCCCTGCTTTACGTAGGGATTCATACCTTAACGCCTGCCCAGGCAGCGCTTAAAGGCTGGCTCTATGGCATTGCACTCTTTGCCAGCGGCGCCTCATGGGTCTATATCTCCATTCATGATTACGGCTATACCGGCGTGCCGCTGGCAGTGTTGCTGACCGCACTTTTTGTCGCCGTACTGGCCCTTTTTTATGCGGGCACTTTCTGGCTTTACCGGCGCTTTACCACCCCGCGATTGGCATGGCTAACGTTTGCCGGTGCCTGGGTGCTGGGTGAAGTGCTGCGCACCTACCTGTTCACAGGCTTCCCTTGGCTACTAATGGGCTCAGGCTATGTCGATTCCCCCTTGGCAAGCTGGGCACCAATTGGCGGTGTTTACCTGCTTTCCCTGCTGGTGGTGCTTAGCGGCACACTGGCGGCTAACGTGCTTCTGCGCCGCCAGTGGTGGGCACTGGCCCCGTTACTGGCGATCTGGCTGATACCGCTGGCCTTGCCTGCACTGTGGACCACCCCTTCCAGCACACCGACTCGGGTTGCTTTACTTCAGGGCAACCTCCCGCAGTTGCTAAAATGGACGCCAGACGGCCAGCGCATCGCAGCGAATACCTACAGCCGACTGACCGCTGAAGTCGCCGATGAAACTGACATAATTATCTGGCCAGAAACCGCACTTCCCATGATGGAAACTCAGGCACGTCCGGTCCTGGAGCGCGTTCAGGCTAACCTTCCGCCAGGCGTTGCCTTGGTGACAGGCATCGTTCAATTGGATGAGGCTAACCGCTACTACAACAGCGTGGTGGGCATTGGCAACGTTGAAGGCAGTTATCAAAAAGAGCACCTGGTGCCCTTTGGCGAATACCTACCGCTTGAAAGCGTGCTGCGCGGTGCTATCGACTTTTTTGACCTGCCGATGTCGAGCTTTACCAAAGGCGCATCGCATCAGACGCCCATGCAGGCCTCCGGCATTCGCCTGGGCAACGCGATCTGTTATGAAATCATCTATCCGCAGCTTGTGGCGCGTCGCGCTCAGGACAGCGATGTGCTGCTGACGGTTTCCAACGACACCTGGTTTGGCGCCTCCATTGGCCCTTTCCAGCATTTGCAAATGGCACGGCTTAGAGCACTTGAAAATGGTCGCTATGTAATACGCGCCACCAGTAACGGCGTTACAGCGATTATTGATGCCCACGGAAGCATCGTTGCTCAAGCGCCCCAGTTTGAAACGACAGCGTTAGTGGGTGAGTTCTATGCGATGGAGGGGTTAACACCTTTCACCCGCACCGGGAGCTGGCCAGCATGGCTACTAGCGGGGCTAATGCTGCTACCAGGCCTTCGCTTGACACGTTGTCGCGGTCGATAGGAACCTTCAACATGACACGCTACAATAGGGCACTTTTTTGATTCTAGCTGGCATAGGAATACCGCTATGTTGAAATCTCGTCCTTTTTTACTACTTGTCGTGATGCCGCTGGCGCTTACTGTCGTGCTGGCGGGCGCTATCTTCGGTGGCCAGGTTATGTCTGACAGCCATGTTGGCGATGACATTCAACACGCTCTGGCAAATAAGCTGGGGACATCCCATGATATTGAGCTCTCGCAGCTGCAGGAAGTGCAGTATGGTTATGGCATCTGCGGCCTCTATCGCACAACCTCTTCTGACAATGGCTATGCCTCCTTTTTCTATGATAAAGACAGTGAGAATATCGAACTGGATATTAACTCTCGTCTGTACAAGTCGCGCTGCGGCCTCTCTGCCGTCTGCTAAATCGCTTTCGTTGCCAGGTATTAGCCAAGTAAACGGCACATAAAAAGGGGCGACTGATCATCAGTCGCCCCTTTTTTGCTACAGACTTTTTCTACCTACGTCTACTACCTGTTTAGCTCCCTGGGGCTACTCCAAGCGGCGTTAGCTTTTTTCTATCAGCCGTGTGATATCCGCCTGAACATCCGTTATCGGGTGGCTATCCCGCACCAGGAACTGTGCATTCCCCTCTCGATCAAAGGCAAAAACAGCGCTGGAGTGTGTTACCAGGTAGTCACCATTCTCATTCTCTTCACCGTATTCGTAAGCAACGCGGTAACGGTTGGTGATCGCATCAATGTCGGCTTTATCGCCGGTCAAGCCAGTGAACTCAGGGCCAAAGGCATTGGTATAGCGCTTTAGCACCTCGGGCGTGTCACGCGCCGGGTCGACCGAAATAAACAGCACCTGAACCTCGTCGCGCGTCTCATCATCCAGCTGTCTGATCGCATCGCCTAATCTTGCCAGGGTAATGGGGCAAACATCGGGGCAAAACGTGTAGCCAAAATAGACAAGCGCTGGCTTACCCAGATATTCATCCGCCTGGACGCTGTCGCCGTTATCATCCACCAGTGAAAAATCAAGCGACGGCATAATGTCGGCAACGTCGGTGGTACGCCAGCTCTGATCACTACAACCAGCCAGTAAAAGAGACGCCAACGCGGCGAACAACAACTTGTACATATAGGGTTCCTATTCCTGGCCTTTACATCGATGCTGGAGAGACAACATTAAAGGTAACGGGCAGTTGCTGTTCATCGCTAAACTCAAGCACCACGTCAACGTCATCACCTACGTTTAAGGGCTCAACGCGGCGCATAAACATCAGATGATGACCTTTAGGAGCAAACTCAAAACGCTCGCCTGAAGCAATTTCAAGCGATGTAAGCTCGTGCATATGGGCCATACCGTCGTGCTCGGAGCTAACATGTATTTCAACACTATCAAAGGCAGGGCTTTGAGCGCCCACCAGCGTGACGGTTTCATCGCCCGTATTATAAAGCTCAAAGTAACCCGCACCGGGCGTGTTACCAGGCAGCAGGCTTAACCGAGCATTGCTTACTTCAAGCGTCTGCGCCTGCGCAACGCCTGCCGTTAATAGCAGTGCTAACACGCTTAACGCCAGCCGCTGAGTCACTCGTTGGGCCATGACATTCAATGCCTTGTTCGCCATTACTTCGATGCTCCCTTTAAATAAACACGGTTAAACGGCACACGCGCCAAGCTCGCACGTACTGGCCTATCGTATGTCGTTATAAATCTTTGGCTACCATAGCGCCATCCAGGTGTTCTACAACCCTCCTGCGACATTATGACAGCACCCTCGGCCTGCCGATATTAGGCGAGAACGCGGCTAAGTCGCGGTTTGTGTTTGCCACACAGAGGGCGCCAGAAGCATGGGAACAGCGGTTGCAAATAGCCCCTAAAAAGAGTTCAACGTCTATCTCCTTAAGCCCGGAAATAGACGTGGGGCCTACTGAAATCCCACCTACCGCGTTAAAAACATTTAAACCAGCAAGGTTGTCCTAAAACCAACACTTCTATTAATGGCCGGAAAAGCGGTCAGTGCTTGATTGATTCAACATAAACAAACAACCGATCAAGCACTTAAAATCGATATTTATAAACGATCTTGCCAAGCTATTGCTGCAAACAATCTTTATAAACACGCCCAGCTTTCATAATCATGCGCAAGTTACGCTCTGGATCTTTAAGAAAATCAAGATCTTTGCTTGGATCACCATCAACGACCAGCAGGTCGGCTAGCGCACCAGGCTCAATACGCCCAAGCACTCCCGGATACGGGTTACGCGGCCCCGAGAGAGAAAGTAGTTCCCCGTTACGCCCCGTCGCCATTGCCAATGCGGTCAACGGGTCGTAGAAACGCGTTAGCTTAGCCAAGTGATGCAGCTGGTTGGGGGTATTTTGAGGATTAAAGAGAATATCCGTTCCCCAGCCAGTTTTAACGTTAAATCGCTGGGCCATTTCATACGCGCGAACCGTTCCTTCGGCAACTTGCCGCTGAGACTCTCGGCGTGCCGCATCCGGGTAAACGTTGGAATCTTCATCCTGCAGAAAAGGCTGAAGGCTCCACCACACATCTTCACCGGCCATCATTCGAACGGTCTCTTCATCTGCCAACTGACCATGTTCAATTGAGCGTACGCCTGCCCGCAGGGCACGCTGAATACCCCGGGAGGTGTAGACATGAACCATGACATACGTGCCCCAGTCACCGGCTGCCTCAACCGCTGCGCGAAGCTCGCGCTCGCTAAACTGCGTACTGTCGAGCGGATCATAAAATGACGCGACGCCACCACCCGCAATCAGCTTTATTTGAGAAGCCCCCAGCATCAACTGCTCACGCGTGCGCCTAAGCACTTCAGCTTCACCGTCAGCAATCATGGCGACCCCTTGCTGCTCCGTGTAACTTAGCGGGGTTGTACTACCACGAGGCAATTCGTGCCGCATTCGGAAATCACCGTGCCCGGATGTCTGGGAAATCATGGCGCCTGCGGGAAATATCCGCGGTCCGTTCACGATGCCTTCGTCAATGGCTCTCTTCAGTGCAAATGACGGCCCTCCCACATCTCTGACCGACGTAACCCCTCGCATCAGCGTTCGCTCGGCCTCTTTTGCGGCGACCAAATGGATATAACCAATATCCGCGCTCATGGCTTCCATCTGTGTAATAGCGGCTAGCGTGGAGTGCCAATGCGCATCGATTAAGCCAGGCATCAACACGCGCCCATCACAGTCGATAACGTCCCCGGACTCGGCGCCAGCATTACCTTCAAGAATAGCGCTGACCCGCCCATCCTCTACCTTAACGGATACGCCATCGCGCAACGGGCCACCACTTCCATCAAAAAGCGTTAAGTTGGTGAGTAGCACAGGGCCGTCATGCGCTTTTGAGGGCTGGTCAACCACGTGTGGCGTATGTACACCTGCAAACAGCGCCATGACCGCTGCCGGCCCACCCAGCATTTCGCGGCGAGCAATCTCTGCCATAACGCGCTCATGAAAGTGCTGTAAGACGGGTGAACCACAGCAGCAAGCGCCATGGTTATTAGGACGGTGTTGTGCGCTAAACGCGGGGGCTAATGAGTAACGGGTAGTGGGCGGCATTGTTAGCACCTCGCTTAAACATGAGAAGGATAGTTTTTTTGTAGAATACCCGGATAATCGGAGCAGCCTTTATAGGCTGCCCTGTTCGCTTAGCACGTCAGGAATGGTCATTTTGACATAGCGCCCTGGTGCTGACTCAATCACCTCAAGCTTACCGTCGCCGGGTGTGCGCGAGGGCACCATTTTCTGGGTATCCGCATAACCATTTTGTGTCATCCATGCCTGCCAGTGCGGCCACCAGGAACCCTCATTAAACGCCGCTGTTTCAAGCCACGCTTCATGGCTTTCTGGCAGAGCGTCGTTACTCCAATAACCGTACTTGTTCTTTTGCGGTGGATTAACGATACCGGCGATATGCCCCGAGCCACCTAATACAAACGTGACGGGGCCTTTAGGCAGCAACGCCCCATAATAGGTGCTGTTCCACTTGGCGATATGGTCCTCTTTGGTCGACACGAAATAACTGGGGGTGGAGATTTTGCGTAAATCAATTTTTACGCCATCAAGCTCAATACCCCCCGGCGCGACCAAACGGTTTTCAAGATACATGTGGCGTAAATACCAGGCATGCGTGCCCGCCGGTAGATTCGTGCCATCCGTATTCCAGTGGAGAAGGTCAAAGGCGGCGGGCATCTCTCCTTTCAGGTAGTTATTGATATAAAACGACCAGAAAAGATCATTTTCACGCAGCAGGTTAAAGGTGTAAGCCATCGAGCGACCATCCAGGTAGCCCTTTAGCTGCATGGTTTGCTCAAGCCCTTGCACCACGGCTTCGTTCAGGAAAACGCCGATATCGCCGGGGTCACGAAAATCCTGCAGCGTGGCCATGTAGGTGACCGACTTCACCTTTCGCCCCTTGCGGGTACTTGTTAGATAAGCAACGGTCGAAGCCGTCAGGGTGCCGCCCACGCAGTAGCTCACCAGGTTGACCGACTTCTCACCACAGGCATCCTCAATGGCGCTAATCGCGCTGATCAGCCCCATTTGCATGTAATCGGCCCAAGTAATGTCACGCTGTTCAGGACCAGGATTGCGCCATGAAATTAAAAATACGGTGTGGCCCTGGTCCACCATCCACTTGACCATGGAATTGTCCTGGCGCAGGTCAAGGATGTAATACTTGTTGATCCAGGGCGGCACGATTAACAGCGGCGTTTTAAAGGTCTTCTCAGTGGTGGGCGTGTACTGAATCAGTTGAATTAACTCGTTTTCATACACGACTGCCCCGGGGGTAACCGCGATGTTTTCCCCGATGCCAAACGCATTGCGCTCGGTCATACACACATTGATGCCTTCCGCTGAGTTGGCAAGGTCTTCACGCAGCCGAGATAACCCTTCTACCAGATTTTGCCCACGAGTTTGCAGCGTTCGCCGCATCACCTCAGGGTTAGTAGAAACGAAATTGGTGGGCGACATGGCATTGACGAGCTGACGGGCATAAAACCCCAGATTTCGTTTCTGGAGGTCATCCATGCCTTCAAGGCTTTCGATCAGTTCTTCTACTACCTGCGAAAACAGCAGGTACTGCTGCATGATCGCCGCATAGTGAGGGTCTTGCGTCCAGGCATCGTCTTTAAAGCGCCGGTCGCTTTTGGAGGGGGTAATCAGCGGTGTGACCTGCTCACCAGACAAAGCACGCATGCTTTGCTGCCATAGCAGCCACTGATCTTGCAGCAGGCGCGCTTGGGTTTGCCACAGCAAGGTTGGGTTATTCATTAATGCCTGCGCACCCGCCTCGAAGCTTTTACGCATATCGCTATATACCGAGTCGGCCGCCTCGCTTGGGGCCATGCGTGCCAGCAGACCCTGCATAAGCCCCTGGTACTGCTCAGCGGCCTCTTTCAGTTGCGTATTCCATGCCTCAATGTCTTCTTGAGACACTCCCTGCTGAAACATGTCGTGCAATGGTCGTTTCCACCCCTGCATACTGAATCCCCTTATAACAATACGGCGCCTAGAGGCGCCGTGAGTTAGCCGACTTCTTATTTTTTCCGTGAAGACTGGCTCGAGGCGGATCCAGAAGCACCAGGCTGTTGGCCTTTTGCGGCGGCGGTCGCCTGCTCGGTCATTTGCTGCCCGGCATCACTGAAGAGTTTTTCCATTTCCGTTTTGAACTGCAGGCTCATCTCGCCCATAGCACGGGCGTCTTCCTGCATTTGCTGGGAAAGCTCGTTCATGATTTCAGCCTGCTGGGTGCCGAAATCACGCAGGCTTTCTGCATCTTGAATGCTGGTGGCACTGCGGATGCGCTCGGTGCCCATTTGGCTATAGCGCTTCATGGCTTCCAGTTGATACTGGGTCATTTTTTCCATGTTGTTGAGCATCAGCGAGTTAATCTTGCGCATGGGCTCAAACATTTGGCGGGTCTGGGCGTTAAAAGCGTCCATCATATCGTCTTGCATAGTGTCTAATCCTCTTCCGTTTCAGAGTGTGGGCGCTTTCGCGCCCCCCCTACGAAGTGATTTGCTGCACTGCAAAAAGAGTAATCCTTGACCGGGTGCTTTGCAATAACACTGTTTTCAAGAACCCTGTTTTCAATAACACTGTTTTCAAGAGCCCTGGATGACGGCGCTCATTAACTGGCCGTTACGCACCTCGCCACATTACTCGGTTTTTCCTTTACCACGCGAACGCGAGGACGCCGTTGCTTTGGCATTAGGCGCTCCCCCGCTGCTCGACGCATCATTGTCCGCCGCTTGATCATCAGAGGCGGTACCGCTGGCATTGCCTGCCTGGCGCAACATATCCAACATCATCTGTTGGTAAGTTCCAAAGTTGGCCAACCCTTGAGAAAGCCCCTGCTGCATCATGGGCTGCTGCAAAAAGGGGCGCATCAAACTCATGGGGTCATACCCTTCTGCACCCGACTCCATTTGCCGCTGAATATTTTCCAGCAGGCTTTGCTGGAATGCCTCTACATCAGGAAGCCCCAATGCTTGACGAAATTCATCCGGGGTCAGATCAAACTCAACGTTAATCTTCATGGGTTACTCCTCAGCCATCTTCCTTGAGTGTAGCAGCGTTACGCCAAGCCGTACGCCGCTTTAACGCTGTGCTAAACGGGGTGTATCAACGCTAACCTCACCGTTTTGCCCACGCTGGCGCAGCCAGTGGTCAAGCAATGTAATCGCCATCATGGCTTCGGCAATCGGCGTGGCGCGAATCCCCACACAAGGGTCGTGGCGACCTTTGGTAATCACCTCGACCGGCTGGCCGTTAACATCAATGGAACGCCCAGGTGTCGTAATGCTGGAGGTCGGCTTAAGCGCCAGCCTGGCCACAATCGGTTGCCCACTGGAAATACCGCCCAATATGCCACCGGCATGATTGGACAAGAAGCCTTCCGGCGTCATCTCGTCTCGGTGCTCGCTACCGCGCTGGGCAACGGATTCAAAACCCGCACCAATCTCAATACCTTTTACCGCATTAATACTCATCAAACCGTGCGCCAGCTCAGCATCCAGGCGATCAAACACCGGCTCACCCAGCCCGACCGGAACGCCCTCAGCGACCACGGTAATCTCGGCACCGACGGAATCCTGGTCACGGCGCAGCTGATCCATATACGCTTCAAGCTCGGCTACTTTGGCGGGATCGGGGCAGAAAAACGCATTCTGCTCGACGGCCTCCCACTGCTTAAACTCAATTTTTATGGGGCCCAGCTGGCTCATATAGCCACGAATTTGTACGCCTTGGGCGGCCAGGTACTTCTTGGCGATAGCACCCGCGGCTACCCGCATGGCCGTTTCGCGGGCGCTTGAGCGGCCGCCACCCCGATAGTCACGGTGGCCATATTTATGGTGGTACGTGTAGTCCGCATGGGCGGGGCGGAACTGCTCCTTGATTTTCGAGTAGTCCTTGGAGCGCTGGTCGGTATTCTCGATCAGTAGGCCAATCGAGGTGCCGGTGGTTTTTCCCTCAAACACGCCCGATAAAATCCTCACCTGATCAGGCTCTTTGCGCTGCGTGGTGTGGCGAGAGCTACCTGGGCGACGACGGTCCAGGTCGCGCTGTAAATCCTCTTCACACAGCGCAAGCCCCGGCGGGCAACCATCGACAATGGCGCCCAGCGCAATGCCATGGCTCTCTCCAAAGGTGGTAACGGTAAACAGCTTGCCAAAACTATTGCCAGACATGGGCGTTCATTCCTTACGCAAAAGACGCCGCATGGGCGTCGAGTTCATCGGCGCTCAAAGCAAATACGCCTTGGCCGCCGCGCTCGAAGTCAAGCCACAGGAAAGGCACGTCGGGAAACGCAGCCTCCACATGGCGGTCAGAATTGCCCACTTCGACAATCAGCCAACCTGTATCGCTCAAATGGCTGCGCGCCTCGCGCAAAATACGCCGCACAATATCCAGGCCATCTTTACCGGCACCCAGTGCCAGTGCGGGCTCATGGCGGAACTCGGCGGGCATGGTAGCCAAATCGCGCGCATCGACGTAGGGCGGGTTGGAAACAATCAGGTCAAAGCGCTGGCCTTCCAGCCCGTCAAACACATCCGAGGCGACCGCCCGTATCCGGTCACCCACGTCATGGCGGGTAATGTTTTCTCGGGCGACGGCCAGTGCATCCTGGCTAATATCGGCAAGCGTCACTTCGCAGGTAGGCAAATAAAGGCCGGTTGCAATGCCGATACAACCAGAGCCGGTGCATAAATCCAGCACGCTCTCCGGCGGCTCTTCCTGGAACCAGGCCGAAAAACCGTCTTCGATCAGTTCGGCAATCGGCGAACGCGGAATCAGCACTCGCTCATCAACATTGAAGGGGTGACCTGCAAAAAAGGCCTCGCCCAGCAGGTACGGCAATGGCTGGCGGCTGGCTACCCGCTTCCGGGTCAGGGCGATAATACGCTGGCGCTCAACAGGCAAAAGCCGTGCTTCCAAAACGGCGGGGTCGACGTTCCAGGGCAGATGAAGTGCCCCCAGGCAGAGCGCAACGGCTTCATCCCAGGCAGACTCGGTGCCGTGGCCATAGTGCAGTCCGGCCAGATAGAACTCGCTGGATACCCAGCGCAGATAGTCGCGTAGTGTAAAAAGATCGCTCACCAACGCCGTATCCGGCAACGAAAGGGTTGAGTGAGAGGTCTCAGCATTGAGGTGCGTGGTCACAGCGACTCCTGATAAACGAAAACCATACATGCAGCCACATGCGGCTACACTCATTGATAAAGAAAAGATTGTACCTGTAAAGATTGTACCTTTGACGCCGCCCGGTTCACAGCGCCGCTCAGCTCGCTATACTGTCGGCAGTTTATATGCTTTCTTGTTTTACTCTTTCTTCCTTTTCACACTTTGAGCTTGATATGACGCGACGCCACCTGCCCAACGATGACGATATCAGCGCTTTTCGCCAGGCGCTGCAAGCAGCAGGCGTACGCCGTATTGCACATAATCAAGCCGACCCCGGCAAGCCCAAGCGCAATGATGAAGCCCAACAGGCGCGGCGTAATGCGGCGGTTCAAAACAGCACAGTACAAGCCAGCGGCCGCACATCGGATGGCCGGGTCGAGGCCGTGCGCCCGTCTGAGTACCTTGAGTTTAGCGTGCCCGATTTACCCTGGCGTACCTTCAGCCAGTTAAAGCGTGGCCAAACCGAGTGGCAGGCGGGGCTTGACCTGCACGGCTACACGCTTGAAGAAGCCCGCGCGGAGCTTGAAAGCTTCTTGCGCGATGCATCAAGCCAAGGGCTGCGCTGCGTGCTGGTGGTTCACGGCAAGGCGTGGGGCACCACTTCAGATTTTCCGGTGCTTAAGAGTCACACCAATACCTGGTTACGCGAATGGCCGGGGGTGCTGGCCTTTTGCTCGGCCATTGATATTGATGGCGGCACCGGAGCAGTCTATATATTGCTGCGTAAGCGCGGGGCGTAACGCCGCTCAACCGCTCTCTTCACTGCTCTACTGGCACTTTTCCAGTGGCTCGCTGCCTCACTCTGTCGCATCCGAGGCAATGCTGGGCATGCGCCGCTCCAGCGCCTCATCGGCCAAGTGCCGCCCCAGGCGGATCAAGTCTTTGGCGCGATGAAACTCATACGTACTGCATACTGTCTTGGGAATCTCGATCAATATATCGGGCGGATAACCGGCAATTTTGTATTTTGCCAGGGCCGCTTGGGTAATATCAAACGACTCTAAAATCATATCGAGCTTGCTCCACTCGCGCTTGCCTCGCGTCTCAACGCTCTCTTCAGCGCCAGCTTCCACGCCGCTGTCCTCTTCACTGCTGCCAAGTCCCTCCCATAAACGCAGGGTGGCTTGGCGCACGTCGCTCATCCAGCCGCCAATCTTTTCATCACGGTCACGCTCTTGCGCCGTTCGGCTGTCATTTTCCTCGTGCTCACGAGGCAGGAGCTCTTCCAACGATACCGGCTGCGGGCTATGTGCCGTTACGTTAATCGCAATCACCAGGTCTGCTTCGTGGGCAGAAATAACCGGCATGATAGGCAGCGGATTAAGCAGCCCGCCATCGACCAGCACCTGATCACCAACATTGACCGGCGTAATGACGCCAGGAATGGCGATAGAGGCACGAATGGCGCGCAGTAACGGGCCATTTTGAAACCACACTTCGCGCTGGCGAACTAGGTCAGTCGCCACCGTTGTCACCGGAATAGGCAAATCCTCAATGAGCACATCGCCTACCAACGCTTCCAACTTGCTCATCACCTTATTGGCACGCATGGCACCCATCGGGCTCCAGGTCACATCCACCAGCTTTAGTACGTCCAAATAATCGAGATTACAGACCCACTCGCGATACTCGGGCAGTTTGCCAGAAGCGTAAATGCCACCAATCAGCGCGCCCATGGAGCATCCCGCCACTGAAATAATCTCAAAGCCTCGTGCTTCCAGGGCTTCAATGACACCGATATGGGCATAACCGCGCGCCCCGCCACTGCCCAACACCAAAGCCACTTTTTTCCCGCTACCCGCGTGCGTCAGTTGATTCATTGGCTATTCCTATTGCTCTTGAGCCGACCGTATAACCGCTTTACACGGCTGCCTCCCAGTGGGCGGTGGCGAGTTCCGCCACAGCGGCAACCGCTTTAGATTCTAAATGTAGATGATGCCCGCCAGGCAACACATGGCGGGTCAGATCATTAACCGCCAAGCGCGCCTGCTCGGCCCAGGCACGCTTTCCTAAAATACCCTGCTCGCCTTCAATCAGTAGTACCGGCGCCTGAATACACGCTAACAGAGCCAGCACCTGCTCAGGGGTAAAGCGCACCAGAGAGGGTTTTAGCAGTCGACTATCCGTACACATTTGTAGATAGCCATCGGCAGTTGCTTGCGTATTACGCTCAACCAACGGCATCGCCGCTACACTATCCAGCGTGGTGACGCCACCGGCTACCCGCGCGGCAACCGCACTTTCGATATCAGCATAGCGTGGTGGGCGGGAAAGCGGGCGACGATGGGCAATAAGCCCTTTGCGCAACTGGCTGGCAGTTTCTTCCGCAGGCGTATTCAACGCCCCCAGCCCGTCAATCAAGGTTAACCGGGCAATACGCTCTGGCATGGCGGCGGCCAGTAGGCAGGCAACCGCCGCGCCCATGGAGTGGGCCAGTAAAGAAGCCTGTTCAATACCTAGCGCGTCCAGCGCATCAAGCACGTCGTGGCAGTAATCCCACAACGCATAGTCGCTTCCGAAAGCGGCATGCTGGGAGTGTCCATGGCCACGAAAATCAATGGCTACCACGCGGATATCCAGCGCATCTGCCAAAAGCGGAGCCAAGCGGCTAAAGCTTGCCGCGTTATCCAGCCAGCCGTGTAGCGCCAGCCAGACAGGTGCATCCACGCGGCCCCAGCCCAGTGCGGCCAAGCGCCCTTGCGCAAGCACCAGCGGTTGCGCAGTGTGTCGAGACGCGTGCTGGAGTGTCGGTTCACGCATACATTGTTTTCCTGATGAAGTGGTCATCTCGTTGGCAAATAACGCGACGCCTTTAATGTTCCTGAATTCAGCTTTCAGGCAATGTCTGGATGACGGTATCAGTAACAAACGTTACCATGCCAGGCGCAATTCTTCCGCCGCTTTTCCCCAACCCTTGCTAATGGTGCTGCCATGAAACCACGCCGCGATACACGCGCCCGTAACCTTGTTTTTTTTATTGCTGTTGTTAGTGCCATCGTCGTGGGGTTGTGGCTAGCGCGCTAGGCTTGCCTAATCGCCGCTCAACGCTTGCAATTTAAACCTCACGAATAAATACTGTATATACATACACACTATATTCAGTGAGGATGCCGACGATGTCGTTGCCTCCATCGACGCTCGTGCCCACCTTGCCGTTAACGTCTCAGCCGTTGCCTTTTTCATCGTTACAAGGCCGTGCGGGCTTTAGCGGCTTTCCATCACCAGCGCAGGATTACGAACCGCGTACGCTCGACCTCAACACGCGGTTAATTAAAAACCCTACCCAGACGTTCTACCTTTCCGCCGCTGGTGACAGTATGGAAGGCTGGGGGATTTTTGATGGCGACCTGCTGGTCGTTGACCGCAGCATTAAGCCTCGGCTAGGGCACATTCTGGTTGCCATGTTTGAAGAGGAAGTGCTGATTAAGCGCTACGCCCTCTACCAAAATACGCCGCATCTCTGCTCTGCGCATCCTCACTACCCGCCGCTTCCTTTGGAAGGCACCGAGTGCCAGCTCTGGGGAGTAGTGCGTGCTGTCATTCATGAGTATGTCCGATGATCGGCCTGGTCGATGCCAACAACTTTTACGTCAGTTGTGAGCGTGTGTTTGATCCTGCGCTGGAAGGCAAGCCGGTGGGCGTTATGTCGAACAACGACGGCTGTATCATCGCCCGCTCTGCCGAGATGAAAGCCATGGACATCCCCATGGGCATGCCATCGTTTAAGCTCGAAAGCCTGCGTAAGCGTGGTGACATTTACCTCAAGTCATCCAACTATGAGCTGTATGGCGATATGTCGGCCAGGCTGTGCCAGCTACTGCGCGATACCTGCCCAGCCGTGTCGCCGTACTCCATTGATGAAATGTTTATTTACCTGGAGGCGTTCAGCAACCAGCAGTGCCAAACCCTGGGCGAATGGCTGCGTCGGCGGATTCGGCGTCATTTAGGCCTGCCGGTATGCGTCGGGCTGGCCCCTACGCATACACTGGCGAAGCTTGCCAACCACCTGGCCAAGCAGGCGACTCACTATCAAGGCGTGTGCCTGCTAACGGGAAAAGATGCGGCAACGATCGCCTTGCTTAAACAGACACCGGTGGGCAGCGTATGGGGCGTTGGGCGCCGGATTGCTGAGCGGTTAGCGATCAGTAATATTAATACCGCTTGGGACTTACGTGAGGCTGACCTTCGGCTACTGCGCAAACATTTTTCGGTAGTGCTGGCCCGCACGGCGCTGGAGCTGCGCGGTACGCCCTGCCTGCAGATGAATGCGCTGGATCAACCGCGCCACCGCATTATGACGTCGCGCTCATTCGGCCAATCAACCGGCAGTAAAACAGAAGTACATAACGCGTTACGCCAACATGCCCAGCGCAGCGCCGAAAAACTCCGTCAGCAGCACAGCCTAACGCGAGCCGTGATGATTTTTTTAAACACCAACCGCCACCGCCGAGACCAACCCCAGTATTTTCCTCACACCATGGTGCCCCTGCCCTCACCCAGCGATGATACGCGCACAATTCTTGAGGCCGTTCACCAAGGGGTTGAACAGGTTTACCGGCCAGGCTACCGGTTTATGAAGGCAGGTGTGATGCTGCTGGATCTGGTTGATGCCGAGCAGCACCAGCTCTCGTTGCTACATCAACCGCCGCGGAACCGATACCCTTACTTAATGGCCACCCTGGACAATATCAATCAGCGTATGGGGCAAGGCACCATCAGCTTTGGTATAACGGATGCCGATGCCGCTTGGCAGCTACGCTGCGGGCACCGCTCAGGCCGCTACACCACACGCTGGGACGAGTTGATGAAGGCAGGCACCCATCCTGGTGCTATCAAGCAATCTGCTTTACGCAAGTAACCGCTGTGATTTCAACTACGATCTCAGGAAGAGACTCAAATCACCTGCCAAACGCCGCTGGATGAGCCGTCACTCATTGCTCAGCAGCAGCGTTGGCTGGGGAGAATCCGTTAGCGTGTCGTTAACGCCTGACGCAGACGAGGACTCAACCACTCGCCCAGCGCCATCATGATCAGCAGGATAGCTAACAACCACGGCCAATGAACTGAAAAAGTAACGGTAAACAGCCCTAACGCATCAGCGAAAATAACCAAAATACCCAGCGGGCTGACATAACGCACCATGGCAAGCCATAGCGTATAGGGCAGAGGCGATAGCCCCAGCTCGTCGCGGAACGTTTCACTCTTTAGGACAAAGCCTGCCAGTATGACGGTGCCTAACCCACCCAACGGCATCATCCAGCGTGAAGTGATGTAGTCCAGCCAGTCAAAGAAGGTCTTGCCTGCCAACGTCCAATCAGCGCCCAGGTTAAAGGAGAGCATGGCAGCGGTACTAATCAACCAAAGAACAATCCCCGTGCTCCACGCAGCACTGCGGCGTGAGAACCCTTTGTTGTCGCAGAGCCAGGAAACGGTCGCCTCGACCATCGAAATGGACGATGTCAGCGCGGCCATGGAGAGCATGGCGAAAAACAGAATCCCAAACAGCGTACCCAGCGGCATGGCCTGGAACGCCAGCGGCAAGCTCATAAAGATAAGCCCGGGGCCTTCACCTGGGTCCATGCCATTGGCAAAAATTACCGGGAAGATCGCCAGCCCCGCCATCAAGGCAACGGCCGTGTCTGCAATGGCGACGCTAATGGTGGTGCGCCCAATGGAGGCGCCTTTGGGCAGGTAGCTTCCGTAGGTAAGAATGGCACCCGAGGCAAGCGATAAGGTAAAGAACGCATGGCCAAGCGCGGCCAACATCCCTTCACTCGAGAGGCTCCCCGCCTTAAAGGAGAACAAAAAGCGTACTGCGTCACCAAAGCCACCGGAAAACACGCCGTACACAATCAGCAGTATCAGCATGATGACCAGGCCTGGCATCATCCAACTGACGTTTTTCTCGATCCCCTCCTGAACGCCTTTGCCCACAATAATCATGGTCACCAGCGTAACAAGCGTGCTCCAGAAGCCTAGGCTGAGCGGGTTGGCGTTGTTTTCCCCAAACACGGCGGCCATGTCGTCAACGCTGGTGCCCACCAGACCACCGGTTAACATCTTCCACAGATAAGAAAACGACCAGCCTGCCACGACCACGTAGAACGACAGAATCAAAAAGCCGCACAGCATGGCCATCCAGCCAAGCAGCGACCACGCCGATGAGCGACCGGACTCGTTAACCACTCGACGAATCGCATCAATGGGGCTACCGCGCCCGCGCCGCCCGAAAGCGATTTCGCTCATCATTACCGGCACGCCCACCGCAAAAATGCACGCCAGATAGACAAGCACAAACGCGCCACCGCCATACTCGCCGGTGATATACGGGAATTTCCAGATGTTGCCCAGCCCTACCGCCGAACCGGTAGCGGCGAGCACGAACCCCCAGCGGCCCAGCCACTGGATGCGTGGTTGCTCGGAAGACGCCATGACTATCCTTCTGGTGTAAAAAAAGCGTTTATCCTAGAGGATTTCGGCTCAAAAGCACAAAACTCGTTAACTCTTTTCTGAAAACGACCGCCTGACGCCCCTGGCTTCTTCCTGGCCTGCCCCATTCGCTCATCATTTAGCGCTTCAATTAGCGCATTACAGACAGCGCTTTCGCCTCGGCATCCAGCCGCTGAGCAGTTTGGTCCACGCATCGCAGCCACACCAATAGCACCGCCCCCAACATGACAAAGCCACCGGCCAGCCAAAGGCCCACGGTATAGTGGCCCGAAGCCTCAGCCAGCACGCCGGTTAAGGCGGGTGCAAAGATCTGCGCGGCGCCATACGCCAGCGTCATTTGGCCCATTAAGCGCGCAGGGCTTGCCGGGTAAAGCCTACCAGCCATGGTCAGCACCAAACTCACGCAGCCTAGAAAAGTACCGCCGTATAGCACCGCGCTGAGCAGCACAACCACCAGGTTTGAGGAGATAGCAGGCAATACAATCCCCACGGCCTGGATCGACATGGCCACCACCAGCGCCCCCAAATAGCCAAGCCTCCGCGCCACCAAATCCCACAGCATAACGGCAGGTGCGGCCGCTAAACCGACCACAGCAAACGTCCAGTTACCCGCGCCCGCAAGCAGCGGTTCACGCTCAACGATGGTGACAATAAACGTGGCGTTAATCACATAGCCGTACCCGGCACAAAAATAGGCGGGCAACATTAAGCGCATAAAGGTACGCGAAGGCGGCTTGGCAGCCGGCAATGCTTTTTGATGCGCACCTGCAACCGGCTTTACCGGGCGTGGCAGACATCGCCAGGCAGGTACCAACAGCACCGCGCCCAATACGCCAAAAATCCACCACTGGCTTTGCCAGTCAAGCGAGAACGCCAGCATTAACTCTACCGCCACAGCAGCCAGTACAATGCCTAACCCCAGCCCCGCAAAATGAATCCCCAGCTCTCCCCGCTGGTGATGGTTCATCAACCAGTGAAGGATCAGCCCAGACGCCAAAAGCATGGCCGCACTGCTGGAAAGCCCCGCCAAAAAACGCAGCGCCGCCCATAGCCAGAAGTTCTCCGTAAGAGCCATGCCCACGGTTGTCAGCACCGCCAGCACCAGGCCAATACGGTAAAGCGTGTCTTTGATGTAAATACTGCGAATCGAGGCGGCCAGCACCGCGCCCAGCATATAGCCCGCGTAATTAAGCGCCGCTAGCCAGCCACCATCCGCGTCGCCCATCCAGGTGTGCTGCTGCATGATCGGCAGCAATGGCGTATAGGCAAAGCGGGCAATGCCAACACACAAAAGCTGACTGCAAACGCCCGCCAACAATACTCTATAGCGCTGAACGCGTAGCGATGCCGCACTCATGCTCTCTCCTGTCGCTGTTTTGGCTTAACCGTTGTTTCTAGTTAATTAGCCTGCATATTACGTGTACACGGCGCGGCCCACATCGTCTAATGGTGGAAGAGCCTGATGAATCTGGCAGACTAGTTACACAGATAACCCCATGGAGAGTTTTAATGAGCGATAACGCCAAGCCCTGGACACAGCCGATGCCCGAAGCGCAGTTCAAGCTGATGCGCGACATCCTGGCCGCACCTAGCCCGGTTGGCCTTGAAGGGGCCATGACCTATGGCGTCTTAAAGCCCTACTTTGAGACATTTGCCCCCAAAAGCTGGCACCTTCATCAGTTCAAGGGCAACGCAGGCGTGGTGCTGGATACCCACCCTAACCGCGATGATATGTTCAAGGTCATGATTATCGGCCATGCGGACAAGATCCGTATGCAGGTACGCTCTATCGGCGAAGACGGTAAAATCTGGATCAACACCGACTCCTTTTTACCTTCCGTGCTGATCGGCCATGAAGTGAAGCTGTTCAGCGAAGACCCCGAAAAACCGGGCAGCTACCGCTCGATTGAGGGTGGCACCGTTGAAGCACTCGGCGCCATTCACTTTTCCGACCCAGCAGCGCGCACCGGCGACAAAGGCATTAAGAAAGAGCAGATCTACCTGGACCTGCAAATTCACGGCGAGAACAAAAAGCAGCAAGTGCTTAATTTAGGCGTGCGTCCGGGTGACTCGATTATTTTTGACCGCCCTATCCGCCCCGGCTTCAGCCCCGACACCTTCTACGGCGCCTACCTGGACAACGGCCTGGGCTGTTTTGTAACGGCTGAAGTAGCGCGGTTAATCGCCGAGGCAGGCGGCACTGACAACGTGCGCATTATGTTTGCGATTGCAAGCTACGAAGAGATTGGCCGCTTTGGTAGCCGGGTAATGGCTGGTGAGCTAAAACCCGATGCGCTGATTGGCGTGGACGTTAACCACGACTACGTAGCCGCGCCGGGTATCGGCGATAAACGCATGCAGCCGCTGGAAATGGGCAAAGGCTTTACCATGTCGGTAGGTTCGATTGCCAGTGAGCAGTTAAACCGCATCATCGCCAGCGCCGCCAAAGAGCAGGATATTCCGATGCAGCGCGATATGGTGGGCGTCGATACAGGCACCGACGGCATGGCAGGCGTGCTGGCCTCTATCGATAGCGCCGCGACCTCCATCGGTTTTCCGATCCGCAATATGCACACCATTTCGGAAACTGGAAACACCCAGGACGTACTGGCCGCTATCCATGCGCTCACGCATACCTTACAAGCGCTGGACAAACTGCCCAACCTTGAGCGTGAATTTTTGGATAACCATCCGCGCCTTGACCAAGCAAGCGCACTTAGCCACCAGGGGCATGCAAAACCTGAGAACAACGAGGACAAATAACCGCGCTGTTCATTTTCATTAGTACGTTTTATTAGCACGTTGCAATAAGAAAGCCCCAGGCATCACAGCCTGGGGCTTTATCGGTTCCTCTGTAATCTTTCCTCGCGAACGTCCTGTTCGTGCATCCCTGGCGACCACAAGCACTCCTTGCTTGTTCTTCCTAACCACGTTTCCGTGTGGTGCTACCTACCTTGAACCTTAAATGTGTCAAATACATTAACCTGAGATAGAAAAAGTTTAAAAGCCCTTAATCTCTAAAAGATGGTTGCCAATAGCCAACGTAGGCCCCGGCATTACGCGCTACTTATACTTAAAGATAGTTAATCTTCACGCACAATAAGAGCCAAATAAAAAGTTAAACGCCAATAACTCTAACAATACGACATGTTACTTTTTATGCTTCCCGCCAAATAACGCCCCAACCCTTGCACCCTCTCAATTTGCTATTGATTACCACGCTGAGTGAAAGCAACGCTGGCAGACACTCCACATCCTTATACCAAAGTCTAAAAATCTACAACCAACGGCGTATAAACGAAAGTGGTAGCATGCCCGCTTCTTATTGTTAGCAAACTATCAATAAATTCATGCAATAGCGTCAGGAGACGAGTATGGGAATGTCATTGTCAAATTGGCGCCACTGGGTACCACTGTTAGCGGGACCACTTCTTTTTGTACTGATACAGGTACTGCTGCCAGACACGCTGATTGATCCAGCCCCCCGCACGGTGCTGGCATTAACCGTATGGATGGGCGCCTGGTGGGTGACAGAGCCGGTTCCTATCCCTGTTACTTCTTTTCTACCCATGTTGGTACTGCCGCTTAGCGGTGTGATGGTGTTGGACGAAGCCGTTGTGGGCTACGCCAACCCGGTTATTTACATGTACATGGGTGGGTTTATTCTGGCCATTGCCATTGAGCGCTGGAACCTGCACCGACGCATCGCCCTGTCTATCGTCAACCGCATTGGCAACAGCCTGCGCAGCATCGTATTAGGCGTTTTGATTGCCTCGGCGTTTTTATCCATGTGGATATCCAACGCCGCCACAGCGCTTATGATGCTGCCTATTGCCGTCGCGCTAACCAATGAATTAGACGAACGCGACCAGTTTGAACGCCATCATCGCGATAGCTTTGCACGTATTTTGCTGCTAACCGTTGCTTATTCAGCCTCGATTGGCGGGCTGGCAACCATTATCGGCTCAGTGCCCAATGCCATCGTAGTGGCCATGATCCCGCAGTTTTTTGAAGGGGTAGAAATCAGCTTCTTGCAGTGGATGATTTTCGCGCTGCCACTCACGCTGATCTTACTGGCGATTTTGTACGTCTATCTCACGCGGATATACACCAAAATACCCAATACGCCGCTTGAAATTGATTTTGTAGCTCAGGAGCTTGCGGCCCTTGGACCCATGAGCCAGGAAGAGAAGCGTGTCTTGGGCGTATTTGTGGCAACGGCACTGGCCTGGGCATTACGCGGCTGGCTGGCACCGTTTTTTGATCTGCCTATTAACGATACGATTATTGCGGTAACCGCCGCCATTGCGTTGTTTGTCATTCCTGCCCACAACGAAAAACGCGCCCTGCTGGTTTGGGACGATATGAAGGGCTTGCCGTGGGGCTTGTTTATACTTTGGGGCGGGGGTATGACGCTCGCTGCTGCGTTCATCGCCAGCGATTTGACCGGTTGGATCAGCGAGCAACTGCAGTTACTGGATGGCGTCAATTACTTCTGGCTACTGCTAATTATGGTGCTGTTAATGCTGTTCTTGACGGAAATCATTTCTAATACTGCAACGGCAAATATGGCACTGCCCATTACTGCGGGCATGGCTGCAGCCATCACGACCGGCAATCCGCTCGGATTAATGGTGGCGGTTGCTCTCGCCACTACGTGCGCCTTTATGTTGCCGATATCCACCCCGCCTAACGCCGCTGTATTTTCCACAGGGCGTATTTCTATTAAACAAATGGCCAAAGCGGGATTTGCCATGAACCTCGTAAGCGCTATTGCGATTACGCTGTTTGTTTATTTTATTATGCCGCTGCTGTTACCCACACCTTAATTAGCGAGCAATCTTTTCAAAAGAGTATTAAAAAAACCCCGGCCATTGCTGGCCGGGGATGATTAGTTCCTCCATAATCCTACACCACGAACATCCTATTCATGCTTCCTTGTGTACCACAAATATCCTTATTTGCTCTTCCTTAATACGCTGTCCTTGCGCTATATGGCTACCTTGGATCTTAAAGCGCCCACAAAAGCTCATCTTCCGGCCTAATATTAAACGCCCAACAAAATAACAAAATTCACATAAAAAGAACAAGATACACATAAAAAGAACAAGATACACATAAAAAGAACAAGATACACAGCAGCATAGATATATTATCCGACAACACCACCTATTAAATAATAACAGCAGAAGAAAATTATCTTTTAACCAGTATATCAATAAAAGCATCGTTTCAAACCTGGATTGAAACTGCCGCAGGTGAGTAGATATTACATCATGCACAAGGGGATAGCGGTTTTTAGCTAGCCTCACGCCTGTCCAAGGCTTGCCTATAATAGGTTAAGGCGCACCTTCTCCTATGAAGCAGGGAAAGAGTTGGACAGCCGTGATCGCATTTGCACAGGCTTTTTCGAATAATATTGTACGCCGCTTAACTTCCATATAGCTCCCGCACATCGTTAGCCAAGGCGTTCCTTGTGATCAACCATTTATATTTCAAAGCTATCCTTGAGTATAAATCACCGTCGCCACTCCTATAAGGACTTCCTCAAAGCTTGTTTAAAATCTTTTCATCACACTTTTAGAAAGTCCACTGAGGCGCCTCTTAAAAAGACTTATGTAGCGTTTTACTCCGCAACTATTTCTGATATACGCTATAACGCATACTGCGTTTGAACACCATTCTTTGATACGCTTGATAACGGTCGGCAGGTAAGTAATGAAACTCAGAAGTCAACAACAGTGGATTACTTCACACCTAACGCGCTTTTCAGGCGTGGGCCTGGTACTGGGCACGCTCTTCTTTGCGTTTTCGCTAACGCCAAGCCTTATACCTCGCCCACTCATCGCGCAAGGCATCGTGTCGGGGCTAAGTTTTACCGCGGGCTATGCGTTGGGAGTGATGGGGCATGGGCTTTGGCGTTACCTCCATTTACCTGCCCCCAATGCGCGGCTGGAAACGTATTTTCACTGGTTAGCCGCCGCTGTATCCCTGAGCATCGCCGCTCTTTTTTTATGGCGAGCCGCCGAATGGCAAAATAGTATTCGCCAACTAATGGAGATGGAACCCGTTAGCGGCACACACCCCTTCTCCATTGCCTTAATTGCCTTGGGTGTGTTTGCGTTTTTAATGCTTATGGCGCTGCTTTTCAGGCGTACCTTCCGGCTACTTTCACGTAAGTTGGCTTATATTCTGCCCCGCCGAGTGGCCTATGTGCTGGGCACGATCGCAGCTATTGCGCTGTTTTGGCTCGTTATCGAAGGCATTATTTTTTCGTATGCGCTAAAGGTGGCCGACCGCTCGTTTCAGCAGGTAGATGAGCTTATGCAAAGCGACCTTTCTCCGCCTGAAGACCCTCTAAAGCCCGGCAGCGCAGAGTCATTAATTAGCTGGGAAGCGTTAGGCAGCCGTGGCCGGCGCTTTGTGACCGAAGGCCCGAGCGGCGCGCAAATCGGTGACTTTCTGGGCGAAGAAGCTCCTGACCCTGTCCGTGTTTATGTGGGTCTTAATGCTGCTGAAACGCCTACCGAGCGAGCCGAACTCGCGCTGGAAGAGCTGATCCGAGTAGGCGGTTTCGAGCGTTCTGTCTTGGTATTAGCGACACCAACAGGGCGTGGGTGGATAGACCCGGGGTCGCAGGATACAGTGGAATACCTACACCGCGGCGACATTGCCACGATAGCGGCCCAATACTCCTACCTGCCCAGCCATCTATCGCTAATTTCTGAAGCCGATTATGGCGTCGAAAATGCCCGGGCGTTATTTGCAGTGGTCTATGATTACTGGTCCAGCCTTCCCAGTGACGAGCGCCCTCGGCTGTACCTGTTTGGGCTCAGTCTGGGCGCACTTAACTCGGATCTTTCGTTTGATCTCTACGATATTATTGATGATCCCTTTAATGGAGCGCTATGGGCCGGCCCGCCTTTCCGAAGCGACACATGGAAACGCATTACGGCTGACCGTGACCCTGGCTCGCCAGCTTGGCTACCCAGGTTTCGCGATGGCTCGGTAGTGCGCTTTATGAACCAAACGCAGGGGCTTCAAGAAGTACCGGGAGAATGGGGAAATTTTCGTATTGCCTACCTGCAATATGCCAGCGACCCCATTACGTTTTTTGAACCCGCTTCTTTCTGGCGTGAACCAGACTGGATGCACACACCGCGTGGTCCCGATGTTTCACCCGATCTGCGCTGGTATCCTGTGGTAACAATGCTGCAATTATTGGTAGACCTTACTACCGAAAGCGCCCCGCCAGGCTTTGGCCATGAAATTGCGGCGGAAGACTATATTGATGCCTGGGCCGCGCTTTCCGAACCGCCCGGCTGGGATGAAGAGTCTCTGAAACGTTTACGTGACTTCTTTATTCACGCCAGGGAGGCAAGGATTCAGCACTAACCCTCAAGCTGTCTAGCTTGAATAGCCAACAGGTAAGCGCGCCGTGAGTATCGACGCTCGAACGTTTTATCGCAACGCGCCGTCTTATCGCCAGCAGGAGCCCAGCAGCTTTGCGCTTATTCGGCGCCAGTTCGATTTTCGCTCCATCGAAATTGGCCGCTGGGTGACTCCTACTGAGCGCGACCGTGCAGCGGAGCTGTTTCATGATGCGCTGTGCGATTTGATGTTGATTCTACAAGGCCCCGAAACGCTGGTGTCATTACGCGGCTCACTGGCATTGCAGTATGGCAGCGGCGGGCGGCCCGGCGTTGCCGCCCATTACGACCCCGCCCAGCGCAGCTTTGCGCTGGCTAAGAACGCGGGGCCTGGCAGTATTGCCCACGAGTGGTTTCATGCCTTTGATCACTACATTGCGCAAAAGTGTTTCACGGGGCTATCTCGCGATATATTTGCATCAGCCGCTTGGCTGGCTGATGCGCCGCCTATTGTGCACCCGCTTAACCTGCGCCTAATAGAGTGCTTTACGGCCATTCTGCTACAACCCAACGGCAAGCAGCCCAGTGAGCTTTTTCAGCACTCGGTAGCCATGGACCGCAAGCTAGGACAAGTGTATTACAGCAAACCGGAAGAGCTATGCGCCCGCGCGTTTGAAGCCTTTGTGCAGGACGCGCCGATCAAGAATCACTTTTTGGTTAAAGGCACCAAAGCCACCCCAGAAGCCGAACTTGGCCTTTACCCCCAGGGCAGCGCCCGCCAGCACATCAATACTGCTTTTCAACGCTATTTCAGCCAGTTAGGCCTCGCCTTAAGCCGCCCCCTATAAACCCTGGTTATCAGGTACCAGCCCGTTCATCGTCTCTCTGTTGGTGCAAAATCGCTCGCCTACATATCGGCATTTACAAGACGACTAAGCATAAAGTCTAGGTTGTGCAGCCAAAACAGAGTCACCATAATCCGCGCGACTTTAGTTTATTAACCATTAGTTTAATTCAGAAAATAGTGAAATATCCTGGATTGAAAATTCACGCTCAAGGAGCTGAAAATGTCGCTAAGCCTAGCGGGCCTGACCGCTATCGCTGCTATTGTAGCCATGCTGTTAAGCGGACGCGTATCGCCCCTGGTGGCCTTCGTCCTTGTGCCTATTGTTGCCGCCATAGTTACCGGTTTTGGTATTGATGATATCGCGATGTTTTATGAGCAAGGCTTCGCACGCGTTATCCCTGTCGCTGTCATGTTTGTGTTTGCCATTCTGTTCTTCGGTATCCTTCAGGATGCGGGGCTATTTGAACCGGTTATTCGCAAGGTGCTGTCAGTATCCAAAGGCAATGTGGTTAGCATTACCGTAGCCACCGCGCTTGTTGCCAGTATTGCCCACCTGGATGGCTCCGGAGCCACCACTTTTCTACTAACCATTCCTGCACTTCTACCTACCTACCAGCGCCTACGTATGAGCCCTTACCTGCTGTTACTGCTGGTCGGTTTGGGCGCCAGTATTATGAATATGCTTCCCTGGGCGGGCCCGCTCGCCCGAATTGGCTCAGTACTCGGCATGAGCCCAAGTGAGCTATGGCGCCCGCTTATTCCCCTGCAGATATTTGCGCTGGTCCTTCTACTCGCACTGGCAGTGGTATTAGGCCTGCGTGAAAATCGTCGTATCAAGCGCCTGCCTTCACTCGACGCTGACGCTGCCTTGAATGACACCGCTACCGCCAATATTCAGGAAACCTTCAAAACACAGCCAGCCGCCGACAAGGTGCCCGGCTGGAAAATGGCCTTTAATGCGCTGCTGTTATTCGCGGTTGTCGTTGCGCTTACCATGGACACTTTGCCGCCCGCGCTGATCTTTATGATCGGTGTTGCCTTGGCACTACCGGTAAACATTCCCCAGATGGATGGGCAGATGCAGAGCATCAAACGCCATGCGCCCAATGCCCTTGTTATGGCCACCATTATTATTGCCGCGGGCACCTTCCTCGGGATTCTTAATGGCTCCAATATGCTGAGCGAGTTATCGGCGGATATCGTGGCAATTCTACCGGCAGCCGTGGTGCCCTATATGCACATATTGATCGGCATTTTTGGCGTACCGTTTGATCTTATTCTGAGCACCGATGCGTACTTCTTCGCCTTTTTGCCTATCGTGATTGAAGTGGTCGGCAATGCAGGGGTTCCAGCGGTTTCAACCGCGTACGCGATGGTGATCGGTAATATTATCGGCACCTTTGTTAGCCCCCTTGCCCCGGCCGTTTGGTTAGCGTTACAGCTTGCCGGGCTGGAAATGGGCAAACATATCCGGTACTCCTTCGGCATTATGTGGGTCTTCAGCCTTGTATTACTGCTTTTTGGCTACCTTATCGGTGTCATCACTCTGTAGCCCAAAGCTGCGCGATAGCCGCTTGTAAAACGCTGTAAAAAAAGCTCGCTGAGGCATCCCCTCATGCGAGCTTTTTTATGCTTTTTTCAAACGCGGTAGCAAGTAGTCAGGCCTTTAATTACCCGGCTGGCCTGGGAAAGGAACAAATTCGCTATTGTCGTCAGGTGGCAGTTGGAAGCGGCCATGTTCAAAGTCGCCTTCAATCCATGCTTCCTTGGCGGCTTCAAGCTTCTCTTTGGAAGAGGCGACAAAGTTCCAGGACACGTAGCGCGGGCCGTTAAGCGTCTCGCCGCCCAGCAGCATTAAGCGCGCGCCGCGCTCGCCTGCCGTAACGGTAATCGGGTCGCCTGGGCGGAACACCATCATCCGGCCCTCCTCAAACACTTCACCGGCGATAATCACGCTGCCCGAGGTAATATAAACGCCTCGGTCTTCATGGTTATCAGGTAGCGGCAATTTAGCGCCCGGCATCAAGGTAGCATCGGCATAAAACATGTCCGAGAAGGTCTGTACGGGCGCTTTCTCACCCCACGCCGTGCCTAGAATCAAGCGCACCTCTTTGCC